>JAGANE010000011.1 GCA_017624395.1 Clostridia bacterium | reverse complement strand
TCTTCCGATCTGCCGACGTACAACGACGGAGAGGCTGAAGCGCCTTTTGAGATCTTGATCGGAAATACCAACCGCGGTGACGCCGCGACCCGAGAGCAGACCTATTCCGTGTTCTTTGCGGGAAAGAAGCTACAAGCGGTGGCGGACGGGTATTTTGGATATCTTGCGCTTGCAAGATACCTGAAAAACGAGCTGTTTGCCAAGGAAAATTCCTTGGAGAAGGGCTTTTCCCACACCGCACGCTATGAGGACGAAAATATTATGGTGAAGCGGAACGGAACACACCGTGTGATGTTCCATAACGTCTGGTACCATTATATTTCGGGAAAAAGCTACCGTTTTGGCGTTCACAACGGCAGATACGAGCTTTCTCTAATCATGGCGTATCATCCCGATGTGTTTGGCATGAATGAATTCTTTACCGAGTGGCGCAGGCAATCCGAAATGATCGCGCTTCTCAAGGCAAACGGTTATGTGGAGGCTCAGCCCGAGGGGGAAGAACGTGAGATGTACAATCCCGTGTTCTATGATCCAAGGCGCGTCAAGCTGATCCATTGCCGTTACGATACCTACGGAGACCTGATTGTTGGCGAAAACAAGCGGGCGATCATACCCTCCGAGCGCTATTATACCGATGACTCCAAGTACTGCTGGCACAGTGCCGTGACGGGCGTTTTTGAAACGCTGGAAACGGGGGAACGCTTTGCCGTGTGCAATACGCATTTGGAATCCAACACCTTTGTACCCAATCAAACCGCCGACGAGGGAGATCCTCTGCGTGCGGAGCAGGTGTCAAGAGTGCTGATTCCCGCAATGCGTAAGATCGCACAGGAGTACGGAGTTCCCGTGATGGTGGGCGGGGATTACAACTCTACGGTTGACCGTGTGGCTTGCCGTTTGCTCAAGGAAGCCGGCTTTGTCAATATGCGTGATGCCGCAGAGGTGAAAAACGAGACCTGCTCGTGTCACGGATATCCCGTTTACAACGAGGAGCTTGATGCTTACGTTGGCGGTACGCATTCCTGCAACGGATACCACTTATCCATTGATCAGATTTTTGCACTGGATACGCAAAACGTATTGCAGGCAAACGTCTATCACACTTTGGACGACGACGTCGTCGGATACGTTTCCGACCACTGTCCCGTTCTGCTTGATTTTATAATCAAAAATAAAAGGAGAAATATTATGAAAAAACTGATTGCATTGCTCATCGCTCTGGTGTGCATCGTTATCACCATTAGTGCTTGTACTCCCGACGGCGGAGAGACTGAGACCACGGGCAAGACGCAGACCACCACGGCTCCCGAGGAAATTACCACCGAGGAAGTTACCGAGCCTGCGACTCACGAGGACGAGGAAGGTAAGGGCTATAGCGAGATCCATCCCGCTGCATAATTTTACCTGACAAAAATCCATAGTGCTTGGGCGGCACGCACACGGCGTGCCGTGTGCGTGCCGCCCTCTTTTGGAAATACGGCAAGCTTTGATTTACCGTATTTCCAAAGGAAAAGAGTGCTTTTCCATTTTTATGATCGGAAGATAGTGCAAGCATTGCGTATGATTGGATATGGAAAAAATGCACGAAATCGTGTATCATAATTGAAACTAAAAATGCATATAACATTTTTTTTGAAAAAGAAAAGGAGATATTGCATGAAAAAGAAATTACATTTGATCTGCAACGCGCATCTGGATCCCGTTTGGCAATGGGAGTGGGAGGAGGGCGCTGCTGCGGCAATTTCCACCTTCCGTGTTGCGGCAAAATTTTGCCGTGAGTTTGACGGCTTTATCTTTTGTCACAACGAGGCGTTGCTGTATCAATGGATCGAGGAATACGAGCCTGCGCTTTTTGCCGAGATCCAGGCACTTGTCAAGCTTGGAAAATGGCATATCATGGGCGGTTGGCAGCTTCAGCCCGACTGCAATATGCCTTCGGGCGAGGGCTTTGTCCGCAACATTATGGCAGGCAGAAAATATTTTAAGGAAAAATTTGGTGTCGTGCCTACCACCGCAATCAATTTTGATCCCTTTGGAAATTCGCGCGGCTTGGTGCAGATTTTGGCAAAATCGGGCTTTGACAGCTATTTGTTCTGCCGTCCGACCAAAAGTTACCTCAAGCTCCCTTCAAACACGTTTTCTTGGCGGGGTTATGACGGATCGGAGGTAAAAGCATCTCGTGCTGTTACTTATTATAGCAGCGCACTTGGAAAGTCCACCGAAAAGATCGATGCCCAGATCAAGCTGATGAATGAAAACGGATTTGACCTTGACTACTGTCTGTGGGGCGTGGGAAATCACGGTGGTGGCCCCTCGCACAAGGATCTTTGCGATATTTCGGCAAAGATGTGTGAGTGGGAAAAGGAAGGTGTGGAGGTGGTGCATTCCACTCCCGAAAAATTCTTTGGAGAGCTTTCCAAGGACTCGTTACCCGTTTACGAAAAGGATCTCAATCCTTGGGCGGTGGGATGCTATACCTCTCAGGTGCGCATCAAGCAAAAATACCGTCAGCTTGAAAATATGCTGTTCTCCTGCGAAAAGATGTGCGCGGCATTGGAGGCAAGCACCTCCGATTTTGTATATCCCGAAAAGGAGATCGGTCAGGCGGTTTACGATATGTTGACCGTACAGTTCCACGATATTCTGCCCGGAAGCTCGATCCAGCCCGCAGAGGAAAGCGCGATCCGTACCTTGGATCACGCCTTGGAAATTCTTTCTCGCGTGCGTGCGCGTGCATTTTTCCGCCTCAGTCAGGGACAAAAGGCGGCAAAGACGAACGAAATCCCAATCATTGTTTACAATCCGCATCCGTATCCCGTGGAGCGCGACGTGATCTGCGAATTTATGCTTGCCGATCAAAACGGCTCGGGCACGTGGACGATCCCACAGGTTTACGATGCGAGTGGTGACGTTGCTTGTCAATTGGAAAAAGAGGATTCCAATATTCCGTTTGATTGGAGAAAACGTGTGGTATTCCATACAACGCTCCCGCCAATGCAGATTTCCCGCTTTGACTGTCGTTTGAACGTGGTTGAAAAGAAGCCGACCGTTTCCATGCCGTCTGATGAGACACACTATTTGTTTGACAACGGCAGTATGCAGGTCAAGATCAGCAAAAAGACGGGATTGGTCGATTACTGTGCGGTAAACGGCGTGGAATACCTTGCAGGAAAGGCTATGTCAATCGACGTTTATCATGACGACGAGGATCCTTGGGGCATGCTGATCAACGGTTGGCGTGAGCGGATTGGCAGCTTCAAGCTCTTGTCCTCCAAAAAGGGAACGGCACTGTCGGCACTCAAGGAGGAGATTGCATCGGTGCGCGTTGTGGAGAACGGAGACGTCCGCTGTGTTGTAGAGGCGGTATTCGGCTACGGCTCGTCAAGTGCCATCGTCAGATACCTGCTTTCCAAAAAGCAAAACGCCATCGATCTGCAGATCCGTATCGTCAATGCAGAAAAGAAAAAGCTGTTCAAGCTTTCCCTTCCTTGTGCAGCCAAGCAGGTTTCGGCGTTTGCCGAGGTCGCTTACGGTGAGGAGCCCTTTAAGCTTGATGGTGTGGAAAACGTCCATCAAAAGTATGTTCGTTTGGAGGATCCCCAAAACGCAGACCGTACCGTCAATGTTTACAACAAAGGAACCTACGGCTCGTCTTTGGAAAAGAACCGTTTGCTTATTACGCTGATGCGTTCTCCTGCGTACACGGCGCACCCCGTAAAGGATCTGCCCATTCTTCCCACCGACCGTCATTCTCCCTACATCGAGCAAGGCGAGCGACTCTTTGACTTTAAGCTGACCTTTGGCCGTGAGACGCTTTCCAACGGGCTTTTGGCGCAGACCTATAACGAGGAGCCTTACGCACTCTCCTTCTTCCCGTCGGGAGACGGTGACGCTGTGATTACGGGGGCACCTCTGCGTGTGGATGGCGGAAAGATTGTGGTGAGTGCCTTTAAGAAGGCGGAAACCAAGAGCGATACCTATCTGCTTCGTTTGTTCAACCCCGAGGCATCTTCCAATACCTGTACTGTTTGTGCAGCTTGCTTTGATATTGAAAAAGAATTGACACTTGGCGGGTTTGAGGTCAAATCCTTCTTCCTTTCCCCAAATGGTATATCCGAATGCAGCATGGTAGAGGATTTGGAAAAGGAATAACCTTTTAAACTGTCAAAAAATCACTTTTGGATATTGCAAAAGTGTTGTAAGTATGGTATAATGAAAAAGAAGAACCATTCCCAAATAAATATACATTAAAAGGAGAATTGTTATGAAAACCGTAAAGGACAAATATCTTGTTGTAGGTGCCGATTTTGCGGGCTATCCGCTCAAGGAAGCCGTTGTTGCACACCTGAAGGAAAAGGGCTGGAAGATCACCGACCTTGGCGTTACTGCTGACAGTGATCCCAACGATACCGAAAATATGTTCCACCGTGTCGGTCTCCGCGTGGGTGCGCAGATCTCCGAGGGGAATTTTGAGCGCGCGCTCCTGTTCTGCGGAACGGGTATGGGTATTCATATCGCGGCTTCCAAGTGCCCCCACGTTCATGCAGGCGTGGTGGAGAGCGTTCCCGCAGCACTCCGTGCCATCACGGGCAACGGCGTTAACGTGCTTGCAATGGGTGCCTTCTATGTAGCTCCCGCAATGGGCTGTGACATTGCCGACGCTTACCTCAATGCAGAATTGGGCAGCGGATACGAGTGGTGGTACAACTTCTACGAGTTCCACAAGCTTGCCATTGACGAGCTGGAGGCGTTCAACTATGAGGAATACAAGAAGAACGGCTTTAAGATGGAGCATCTTGGCGACTTCCCGCTGAAGCTGGAGAAAAAGCCCGAGTAATAGGAGATTGTACCCATGAAGATTATTGAGTTGATTGCCGCAAAGCAAAAGGATCTGCGTAACAACAAAATTCCCACCATTGCCTTTCTGGGCGATAGCGTGACGCACGGCGTGTTTGAGATCTATCCCCGTCCCGACGGATCGTTTGATCCCGAGTTTGACCGTGGCGCGGTCTATCACAACAAGGTGGCAAGGATCCTTTCCATGCTTTATCCAAGCGTGGGAATCAATATCGTAAATGCGGGTATCAACGGAGATCGCGCTCCCAGAGCGGTGTTGCGTTTGGAGCGTGACGTATTGGCGCATAAGCCTGATCTGACCGTGGTTTGTCTTGGCTTGAACGATGCGGCAGAAACCGTGGAGGAATATCGCTCTGCATTGACCGAGATCTTTCAAAAGCTACAGGCGGCGGGCAGTGAGGTCATTTTTATGACACCCAATATGAAGAACACCGTGGTGCATAACCGCATAGATCCTGCCCTGGAGGGTCCTGCAAAGGATACGATGGAGAGTCAGAACAACGGTGACTTTGATGCCTACATTGACGCGGCAAGAGCCGCCGTTGCCGATTGCGGTGTGCGCGTATGTGACGTTTATGCAAAGTGGAAGCTGATGGAGCAAAACGGCGTTGACGTGACCTCCTTGCTTTCCAATTACATCAATCACCCCACGCGTGAGATGCATTGGCTGTTTGCCTACTCGTTGGTAGAAACAATGATGCAACCTTAAGCGTAAAAAACGACGAAGCATGATGGATTTTTCCGTCCTGCTTCGTCGTTTTGTTATGGGATTCTTTGACTTTGATTGGGGGTAGAGCCCGAAATCTCGCGATAGATGCGGTTGAAGGAGCGAATGCTTTGAAAGCCGCTTTCAAAGGCGATTTCCGAAATGCTTTTTTCGGGATTGTTAAGCAATTGCTGGCGTGCGTATTCAAAGCGATAATGGTTGACAAGCGTTTTAAAGTTGATGTTCATGGTGCGGTTAAAAATTTTGGAAAGATATTGGTAGTTGTATCCAAGTGCCCGCGCAATGCTTTGTAGGGAGATGTCCTCCTGAAAGTTTTGCGAGACGTATTCCAAAATCTGCACCAGCACGTCGGAATTCTTGCTTTTGGGGATGCGCTTGACGGTGCGGATGTATTCGGAGCAGACCGCGTAAAGGCAAGCCTTGACCATCAAAAGCTGCTCGTCACTCTTAATGTCGGCAACCTCTCCCTTGTGATACATGGTCATATGCTCCTCAAAAAAGTGGCGGGTGCTTTCCTCACATGTAAAAAAGGCGGTCTCACCAACGGTGTCGGAAAGCAGCTTGGAAAAGGTTTTGACGTAGCTGTTGGCAAACACCACCACCCACATTTCACTCTCACCGTCCACCACAAAGGAGTGCAGAGCATAGGGAGAAACCAACGCAAAGTCGCCAGCACCGAGATGCCGCTGCTCGGAGCCGATCTGATATTCGGCAGAGCCTTTTGCAACGTAGGCAAGCTCATAGCTTTTATGAAAGTGCGGCGCGTATTCGGCTGCGGTGTAGGAGTAGGCGTTGTAAACGTCGCCGCTGATGCTGTTGTGTACTTGATGAAGAAACATAAACAAATCCCTCCATGTCAACTTTTGGCTATTATTATATAATTTTTCTCTTTTCTTGTCAAGAGAAAAATGATATAATTTAAATAAAGTTTACGATATTTTTGATTGATGGAAAGGAGAAGCCGTATGAACAACCTTTTATACCAATATTATGTCATCGACCGTACCCACCGTGCATTGCGCAAGCCCTGCAAAAAGGATCTTTCCTCGGGGTATGCGTCATTGGGCTTGGGGCCTGAGGAGCGCATGGTGCGCCGCTTTGAGTATCTTTGCTCTTTGGAAACTCCGCGCATCCATCCCGAGGAGCAGATCGTTTTGACGCGCTCGGTGGAAAACCTGCCCGACGTGCTGACCGAGGCAGAGTGGAGTGAATTGAAAAAGGATCATTACGTTCACGAGCTTGGATACGTTTCCAACCTCTCACCCAATTATGCCACCACGATTGCCGAGGGGCTGCTGGCGCGTCGTGAAACTGCGACCGATTCACAAAAGCGTATGATCGATGCCATCATTGGTCTGTGTGACCGTTATCGGGAGGTTGCCGCCGAGATGGGTCGCAATGACGTGGTTGAGGTGCTGGAGCAGGTGCCGCGCTACGGTGCGCGCAATTTCCGCGAGGCGTTGCAGTTCTTCCGTATTCTGCATTTTTCGCTTTGGCTGGAGGGCGACTATCACAACACGGTAGGACGCTTTGATCAATATATGTATTCTTATTTTAAGCAGGATATGGATGCGGGGCTTTATACCAAGGAGTCGGCGCTGGAGCTGGTAGAGGATTTCTTCCTTTCCTTTAACAAGGACAGCGATCTTTACGTCGGTGTACAGCAGGGCGATAACGGGCAGAGTATGGTGCTTGGCGGCAGACTTGCCGACGGTAGCGACGGCTTTAACGAGCTTTCCGAGCTTTGCTTGATCGCAAGCCGTGAATTGAAGCTGATCGATCCCAAAATCAACCTGCGCGTTTGTAAGGATACGCCTCTGTCGCTGTATGAAAAGGGAACCGAGCTGACCAAGGTCGGCCTTGGCTTTCCTCAGTATTCTAACGACGACGTTGTGATCGATGGCTTGCAGCGCCTTGGCTATGAGTATGCCGATGCCGTCAACTACGTTGTGGCGGCTTGCTGGGAGTTTATTATTCCGGGCGTTGGCAACGACATTGCAAACATTGGCGCGCTCAATTTTCCTGCGCTTGTTGACAAGGTGCTTCGTGCCTATCTTCCCACGGGCGGTGATTTTGAGGGCTTGATCGCGGCTGTCAGAGCCGAGGTGCAGGCGGAATGTGACCGCATTACCCAAAGCATTCAAAACGTATGGTTTGTGCCATCTCCCTTTATGGATCTGTTGCGCGACGGCAAAAAATATAACAATTTCGGTCTGCACGGAAGCGGCATCGCTTCTGCGGCAGATGCACTTGCGGCGGTCAAAAAATATCTTTACGACGAAAAACGTGTGACGGCGAAGCAGCTCATTTCCGCTTTGGATCAGAATTTTGAGAACGATCCCACCCTGCTCCATCTTTTGCGCTATGAGGCACCCAAAATGGGGACGGGCAGCAGCGAGGCAACCGCGATGAACGGTGTGCTTCTCAATGCCTTTGCCGATGCATTGGAGGGAAAGACCAACTGTGAGGGCGGCGTTTGGAGAGCGGGCACGGGTACTGCAATGTACTATCTGTGGCACGCACGTGAGCTTGGCGCAACCGCCGATGGCAGACGTGCGGGAGAGCCGTTTGGAACCAACTTCTCGCCCAGCCTCTTTGCGCAGATCGCAGGTCCCTTGACCGATATTGAGGACTTTACTGCAAACGATCTTTCCCGCAATCTCAACGGCGGTCCCTTGACGTTGGAATTTGCTTCGGGAATCTTCAACAGCCCTGAAAGCATTTCCAAGGTGGCAATGCTGATCAAATATTTCATCGAGCGCGGAGGTCATCAGCTTCAGCTCAATGCCGTCAATCTTGACGCCATGAAGGAGGCGCAAAAGAACCCCGATGCCTACCGTCAGCTTGTTGTCCGTATCTGGGGCTGGTCGGCTTACTTCGTGGAGCTTGACAAGGAGTTTCAGGATCACGTTATGATGCGTCAGGAGTATTCGGTTTAAAAGCGAGGGATTTATCATGAAAAACGGGTTTTCATTTGACAGACACGGCTACGTCATAGATGGGGAGCGACAATTTCTCATCAGCGGTGAGATCCATTATTTCCGTGTACCGCAAAAGGATTGGGAAAAGCGCATCAGGCTTTTGGTCGAGGCGGGAGCCAATGCCGTGGCGACCTACGTGCCGTGGTGTATTCATGAGCCGCGGGAGGGCGAGATCCTCTTTGGCGGTAGTGAGGAGCGCGAGCTTCCCAAGTTTTTGGAGCTTGCCCAAAAGTATGGGCTCAAGGTTTTGCTTCGTCCGGGCCCTTATCAGTATTCGGAGCTGACCTTTGACGGGCTTCCCGAGTGGCTTTACCGTGATTATCCCGAAACGCACGCACGCAAAAGAGACGGAAGTTCGTTTGACGCACCAACGTTTTCTTACATCGCTCCCGTGTTTTTGGAAAAGGTTAAGCAGTATTACCGCGGCTTTTGTGAGGCGGTCAAGCCATATCTCCTTCAAAACGGCGGCCCCGTGGTGATGATCCAGCTGGACAACGAGCTGACGGGTGTTCATTTGTGGCGCGGCTCGGTTGATTACCATCCCGCAATGGGCATTGGTCAGGCAGGGGGAAGATACCCTTCGTTTTTGCATCGGAAATACGGATCGGTAGAAGCTGTCAGTGATGCGTATGGGATTGCGTACACCTCCTTTGAGGAGGTGGATCCCAACCAACCGCCTGCCAAGACCTTGCAAAAGCAGCGCATGGAGCGCGATTATTTTGATTTTTACTGTGAGACGGGGACGGAATATTTGGAGATTCTGCAGGGGTATCTCTGTGAGTGCGGTGTCAAAATCGCTACCTGCCATAATCCCGCGGGCACGAGCATGATCCCCGTGTTCAAGGATTGCAACCAAAGACTTGGTAAGGATTTTTTGCTTAGCGTGGATTTTTACTACGTCCTGACCTACGGTAGCGGTCAGTTTTCTCCCACACCCAAATACGTGGCGGAAAACATGGCATTCAGCGCCGATCTTTTGGAGGGCTTGGGAAATCCGTTCAGTATTTTGGAAATGCAGGCAGGAACCTTTACACAGGTGCCTCCCGTGCTTCCCGAGGATCTGGAGGCGTTTTACATGGCAAACCTTGCCATGGGAGTGAAGGGCGTGAACTACTACGTTTTTACGGGAGGCAAAAATTCGGGAGCCTTTGGCACCACTGCCAATGTTTACGATTACCGTGCCTGCGTGAGTGCGGACGGGAAAAAGCGTCCCAACTATCAGGTGATCAAGCGGTTTTCGCATTTGCTGCGTGAAAATCCGTGGCTGGTGGCAGCCGACCGTGTAGGCGCAGTACGCGTGGGTGTGGAGATGCAGAGCCTTCGTGACGGACGCAGTAAGCTTGGCAGAGATCAAAATCTGCGTGCCGAAATCGTTCAATGCATCGGATACACGTTGATGACCTCTCGCTATCCTGCCATCTATACGCAGATTGATCAACCGATTCCCACCGACAAGCCGTTGATCCTTTATAGGAGCCACTCTCTGAGCCGCACGGCGCAGGAAAATATCATCGAGTTTGTCAATGGGGGAGGAAAGCTGCTTCTTATCGGTGGAATCGCTACGCTGGATGAAAACTACAGTCCTTGCACCCTACTTGCTGATTTTATTGGCATTAAGACCGAGAAAAACGATAGCTTTTCTCCGATTACACGCGTGCACGGACGCGATATTTACAGCATCAATCACGCGCAAAAAATCACCGCATATGAAAAGGGAGATCAGCCGATCGCCCATGACGGTACCGAGCAAAACGTTTACGGTATCACGGGAACGCGCGGCAAGGGAAGCTTTATCTATTTTGGAGGAACGTGGTTGATGACGGGCTTTGATCAAACGGCAATGCTGGAGGACTTTTTGTCCGAGCTTGGTGCCAAGGCGGTGCTGTCCTGCTCCAACCCTTGTGTCAACTATACGGTCAGACGTGACGAGAACGGCAAGACTGCCATCTTTTTGATGAATCTTTACGCAGGACGTCAAAGCACCGAGGTGACGGTTTGGGAGAACGGTGAGGTTCGCTCGCTTGGAAAATTTGCACTTAAGCCGATGCAGGTCAAGATGCTGATCCTGCCAACCGAAACCGATGTTTGAGCGATGAAGGGAATTGTATTTGATATTAAAGAGTTTGCCGTACACGACGGTGGCGGCGTGCGCACTACGGTATTCCTCAAGGGGTGCCCCTTGCGATGCAGATGGTGCCACAATCCCGAGGGGTTGAGTGCACGTCCCGAATTGTACGTCAAGCAAAACGGATGCACGCACTGCGGGCTTTGCTACCGTCCGTGTGCGCATGAGGAGTGCCGTCCGTTTGGTCGCTGTCTGCACGTTTGTCCGCAAAATCTTTTGAGCGTGGCAGGCGTGGAGTGGGAGAGCGATGCACTTGCCGAAAAGCTATTGAAGCACAAGGGCTTTTTCCAATCCACGGGCGGCGGCATCACGTTGTCGGGCGGAGAGCCGCTGATGCAGGCGGATTTTTGCGAAGCACTGTTGAAAAAGCTGGAGGGACAGGTACACCGTGCCATTGAAACGTCGGGCTATGCCGACCCCGAGACCTTTTTGCGTGTGATCAAGCATTGTGATTTTGTGATCATGGATCTCAAGCTTGCCGATACCGAGGCACATAAGATCTATACGGGCATTGGGAACGAAAGGATCCTTATCAATGCACAACTTTTGCAGAAAAGCGGAAAGCCGCATTTGTTCCGCACGCCGCTGATCCCCAATATCACCGATACGGCGCAAAATCTTGACGCCATTGCGCGCTTGGTAGGGCAGAGCGATTGGGAAAAACTCCCATACAATGCCTTAGCCCCCGCCAAATACCCATCTGTGGGAAGAATTTTTTCTTTGGAATGAGAATGTTTTATCGGGGAGAGGCGGAGCAACCCCGAAATAAAGGAGTACGAAAGGTTTTGTTCGTACTCCTTTTTGCATATCTTGCACTCTTAATATTCTTTTAATTGCAGGATTTATATTTTTGATTTGTTTTCATCCTTTTTTTATGAATTCGGTTGACAAAATAAAAACTTAATGATATAATGTAAGCGGTTACACGTTCCGATTTAAACGTTTTGGAGGAAAAAATGATTGTAAAGGATTTATATTCAAGCCAATTGCTGAGAGATTTGCTTTACGAGGCTGTGCCGTTTGATTTTTGTATAGGAGGGAAACCCTTTGCGGCAGTACTCAACAAACCGATTCGAAAGTCTGAAAATGACGGTTATGGCTATGAGGCATATGAAAGGTATGCCGACAACGGTAGTATAGGTGTCAGAGTCTCTTATAAGATGTACGAGTACGGTGCGTTGGATTTTGGATTGACGCTTGAGAATACATCGGGAGAAGATAGTGAGATCATAACCGACGTTAATTTTGCTCACGTAGTATCGCCTGCCAAAAAAAGAAAGGCACCCGAGGTGCTGTTTTCACACTTGCTTTATTGTAAAGGAAGTAATGCTCAGATAACGGATTGGCAGCCTCTTGACGAGGATGTAAGAGAGGGGAAATCCGTGACACTCGGTACAGATAAATGTCGCGGAACCGATCGGTATTTTCCGTATTTTAACTTTGAGCTTGGAGACGGAACGGGCTTTTTTGCCGTTGTTGGTTGGTCGGGACGTTGGAAGGCAACCTTTTCAAGACATACGGAGAGTGCTGAGGTAGTATTTAACTATCCAAAGGCAGGCTTCAAGCTTTACAAGGATGAAAGTATTGCTCTGCCAAGAGCGTTGATCATGCCTTGGAAAACGGATTGTTACCGACGCGATGTTAGCGATTCCTTCAATTTCTTCAGGCGTTTTATGAGAGAATATATAATGCCCAAGCAATACGGCAAGGAATTTAACATGCCGGTCACGATGAGAGCGTGGGGGGACATTACTCCAAAGGAACACAAAATTCGTCTTGCAAATATAAAGAAGTACGGTCTTAGAGCGGCATCCTACGGAATAGACGCCGGATGGTACGAGCTTGACGGAAGCGGAGCGCCGTATCCCCGTGAAAAGTGGCACGGTAGCGTTGGTGATTGGTCGCCGGCTCCCAGTATATTTCCCAATGGCATGGGGGCGCTTGCTGCTAAAGCGAGAGATGCGGGAATGGGATATTGGACGTGGTTTGAGTTTGAACGTGCCGTTTCGGGTAGCGCGTCTGTCAAAGCGCATCCGGAGTTTTATATGATCTCCAAGATAAATCCCGATATTTGCGCAGTAAATCTGAGTGATCCTGCGGCGAGAGCGTATATTTTTGAAAAATTGCGCAAGCTTATAGACGAGACACAGATGAACATATTCAGAATTGATTTTAATTTTGATCCTGCACAGTTCTTTGCCGAATGGGAGGAGACGGAAAGAACGGGAATGTGCGAGCTTCAATATTATAACGGACTTTATTGCTTTTTTGAGGAGATGTTAAAGGTCTATCCTGATATTGTTATTGACAATTGCGCGGGTGGGGGCAGACGAGTGGATTTCCGTATGTGTCATTATTCCATTCCCGTTATGTGCAGTAGCGACTATTTTTGCTGGCGTGATTTTGATCCGGAGGGAATACAGGGACATACCTGGGGAATTTCTCGATGGATACCGATTAGTGGAGATTCCTGCGGTTCTTGCTCGGGAAACACCTCAATCGTTATGGATACTTATCGGGTAAGAAGCTCCATGCGCTCAAGCATCGGTCTTGCAGCTCCCTCGTGGGAACTGAGTGATGCGGAAGGGGAGTGGTATTCTAAGATGATTTCGGATATGGAACGAATTGCCCCGTATATGAGCCTTGATCATTATCCTCTGACGGGCTATAATGTTTGCTTCTCCGATTGGATCGCGTGGGAGCGTTGTGATTACGACGGTAGCAGAGGACTGATTATGGCATTCAGAAGGGAAGAAGCTACGGAGAGCAGGAGAGTGTTTGCGTTGCGAGGTCTTGACGAGTGCGCTATGTATCGACTGATTGATATAGATGACGGAGAGATAGGCGTATTTGACAGTGAGAGTCTTTCCGAAGGCTTTGCTGTAGATATTTTAAATCGACGTCAAGCAAGAATCATTTTCTTTGAGAGACTGTAAAATCGGTTTTGTCTTTTTATTGAGAAATAATAAACGGAACGTGAGAGCTTGTACTTAACACCAACAAAAAAACGCACTGCAAAGGCTGGTTCTCATAAGGAAGTTTGATATTGTTTTGTAGGGGCTATGTTGTAACATCTAAACGTTTACATTTGTTCTTCCCGCGAGATCCAAACTGCTTTGGCGGTGTGCCCTTCGGGTTTCGACTACGACCGCCCGTGTCATTCTGAGCGTAGTCGAACTTTCGTGCTTGCACGAAAGCGCGCGGCGTAGCCGAAGCGGAATCTCGGGCGGTCTCCGCTCAAGAT
>JAGANE010000088.1 GCA_017624395.1 Clostridia bacterium | reverse complement strand
TTTGGTAGATTTCGGTACAAAACACTGCGTTTTGTGCGAAAAAGAGTAGCATATCGGGATGCGACGCAACGGGGGATGCAAGAAGCGGATGTGGGGGAAGCTTGAGGATTTTATATCCAAGTGCCATCAAGCCCCGTTCTGCCTCTTTGGGGATTCGCACATCAACGACCGCAAGCATAAAAACGCCTCCTTGATAAAAATAAAGGGCAGACACATCGTGTCTGCCATATCTTTATTTGCACGGGCAACGGAATTTTCCTTATGCCTTTTTCATCGTGCGCAGGCAACGAGAACAAACGTTAATTGCTTTGCTGCCTTCCAGCTTTACCTTGCGAATATTGGGCTTCCAGCTTCTGTTGGTTTTACGGTGAGAGTGAGAAACGTTCTGACCGAAAACAACGCCTTTGCCGCAGATACAACATTTTGCCATTTTGACACCTCCTAAACGAACATTCACCGCCCCAAGAAGGGCACGGCACACAAAATACTGTACAACACGAGATATTATATCATATTATTTTGTAAATTGCAAGTCTTTTTTCAAATTTTTTTCAGTTTTTTTCGGGAATTTTATTTTTTGCAGATCTGTTGGAGGATCTTTAACGGAATTCCGTTCTCAAAAGCAAAGCCCGACAGCTTTTTTTGCAGGCAACCCTTTCCCACTTTTACAATTCTGCCTCCGCCGCGACGGAAGGTATCCAGCGCAAAATCGGTTTGCGGAGAGGGCGGCAGTGGATGCTCGGTGCAAACGATCATCGTTTGTCCCTCCAAAATCGCACGGGAAAGTGCGGACAGCTCGGTATCGGTATCTATCATCGTCACCGTTGCCCCCTCGCCTTGGCAACGCTCCAAAAGCTGTCTTGCGGAGGAATCGTCACGATTGGCAAGGAGTGTGATCTTGACTTTATCCGTGGGGAGCAATATATGCTGTGGGGGGAGTCGCGTTTCCTTTTGCGTGGCAATCGGAGCCTTGCGCTCTACCACAACACCTACTTCGGTCAGGGGAAGCTTTTCGGTGGTTTCAATCAGTAATGCAAGCTCCATTTCGCCGTCCGCCACCACGGTGTAACCGCTAAAGTGGCAGGTGAGCGTTTCGGTTGACATATGACGTACGCCGTCGGTCACGGTTTCACGGCAAAGCACTCTTGCGCCTTGCAATGCGCCGCGACGGCGAAGTTTGGCAATGTAATCCAGCATATTGCGGAGCGCGGCAAAGTCGGGAAGTCCGTCTGCACGTCTTTTGGGTGCCACGCAATAGAGATGATTGCCAACGCCTGTCAGAGTGTCTTTTACAGCTTCTCCCTCGGCAATCGCAAACGCGGTGATGGCAGGATGGTTGCAGGAATCCTCCACCAAAGTTTTGCAGGATGCCATGGGCAATCCAAGCTCGGCTTGCAGGCGATAGATGCCGAGGATCGTTGCCAGGGTTTCTCCAAGCAACACGGGATCGGAGGTGTCGGAGGGAAGTGAAAGCCCTACCGAAAGCCTTTGCGCGGTATAGTCACAGCCCGATGCCGCAAGCGTCAGCACAGAGGACAGTACCGTGTGAAGCGCATTGAGGAAAAATCCCTTTTGAGGACGGCAGAATGCCGCCGAGGAAAGAAATCCCCGATAGAAAAGTGCTTGCGCAGGATCCTTTTGCTCTGCGATGTAGGCACGGGTATTCCC
>JAGANE010000087.1 GCA_017624395.1 Clostridia bacterium | reverse complement strand
TCCACCAAAAATCTTACAAACGACTCGCCAAAAATCGCGATTCAGACGGAAAAACACGCAAAAACACCAGATAAAAGAAAAACCGAAGCCCTTTGGCTTCGGTTATGGCAGGGGCAGGAGGATTCGAACCCGCGACCCACGGTTTTGGAGACCGGTACTCTACCAGCTGAGCTATACCCCTGTGTGCAGTTTTCTGCAACGCATTATATTATATCATACTTTTTTTGCAATTGCAATAGTTTTTTAAAAAATCTTTTTCAAAAAAGCATTTCATTTTTATTTTTCTTCTGTTTTTATGTAACCTTTTTTATAAATCAGGCGACTATATGATTGACGAGATCAAAATTTGTGCATGGGTCACCGTCTGCTTTTCTTTCAACACGTCACAAAAAGATTCGTCACCTGATCTTTCATACATGATTTGAGGAAAGGGGGAGAGCCGCATCAAGCAACAGATCCTTCAAAAATGGAAGCAAAAGCTAAAGCTGTGGGGAAGATTGATTTTAAATTGGCGATTTTTGATTTGCTTCGGCATCGGCTGGCTGATCACAAACGGCTGGAGCTACGTTCTGCTGGCAATTGGAACCGTCACAAGCACCACATGGATGATTGCGGTGGCAAGCGCTTATCTTGCGTTTTTGTGGCTCCCCATTTCGCCCGAAAAGGTTGTAACCGTTGCAATTGCACTCTTCCTTGTCAGGCGCCTGTTCCCCAAACATACCCAAGCTCTGCAAGCAGAGATCATGGAGACGGCAGGGAACAAATCCAACCAAAGCCCCGACGTCTCCACCCCATCAGCCCAAAAAGCCACCGCCCCGACCTTAAAAGACCCTTGACCAACCACCGCCGTTGTAAACCCCGATGCTTGCAACGGCGGATTTTTTGTTTGGATTCACACCTTCAAGCCCAAAACCAGTGTTCTGCGCGCCCTCATCAATCGTCTTTGATCAGAATGGAATCCGAATCCGTTAACGCTGTAACCGGATGTTGTCCCAAGGATTTGAGTTCTTCAAAATCAGATCTCCGATCCTCATCATAATGGCATATAAGAATCCCATTGTACAATCCCAATCCCAAAAAATCGGTCAATCCATAGGTATCAACGTCATATTTTGCAACGTGAGAGATATTTGCCGTAGCAATATGTGCGCCCGCGCTCCCTCCAATGTATACAACACCATTTTGAACGTAATTTATGATAGCTTTATCAAAACCCGCATCGCGTATCAATTTCATTGTTCCAAAGGTGTTGCCACCACTAATATAGATTACGTCAATATCAAGGTTGAAAAAAGGTGCAGGGTCAAAATAGTTTGCCACATAGATATTCCTTCTCTGAAAGCCAAACGCAGCAATGCGTGTCTCATACTTCCCGCTTTTGATCTTTTCAGAGGTAACCTTTTCGTTGGGGAAATACAATACTTTGCACTCTGCAATCGGCTTACATAGATGATCATATATGAATTTTGCAGATGCAGTATTTCTAAAATCACATGAGGATAATATCAGTTTCATGTTCACTCCTTGTTTCTCCATTCCAGATATCCGCTTGTAAACGGTAGATGGTCAAATTTTTTGCTTCCTAAATACTTAAATCCGTTTTGGATATACCAATTTTTCAAAACGATGCTTTCCGCGATGATGCCAATTTGGATCGACCTGCCGCCGGATTCACAAACGATTTTTTTGGCAAAATCAAGCATCCGACCGCCATACCCAAGATGTCTGTATCTTGGAAGCACGGCAAGATTGTGCAATTCGTATGCACCGTCGTTCTCTTTGGACAATGAAAAATATCCGATCATCATTTCCTCCGCGTACAGACCGTACATATGCCACCCCCACTCGGCTTGCGTTTCCAAAAAGCAAAGCGGGAGAAAGGCGGTATGCTTGGGGCAGTTCTCCTTTGTCAGACCAAACTCGTCTGCCACCGTCCAAAAGCTTTGGTGAATAACCTCAAGACATTCGCAAAGTTCCTCTTTTTTTATCCTTGAAATGACAATGCTCATATGTTTCCTTCCTTTCTAAAAATATCTAACATATGCGCGGTTGCGCCCACCATATCCTTGCGCTCGCAGATGCACAGGTGGTACTTCATATACATCTCAAACGCATCATCATCCATTTCATCAACCGTTCTGCCCAAAAAACGTGTCAGCATATCCGTTCCCACATAGTGCAGTCTTTTGGTTTTGAAGTGGCTCATAAGCTCATTGACATCTTCCTGCCGATAAAGTGCAAAGACCTCTTTGGGTGTTGAATTGAGTTTAAAGGTCTCATAGTCGATCAGATCATTATGTACTCCCGTTCCAAATCCACCGCGCAAAAAGCCAAAATGATATACCGTTATATCGTTATTGCAGTAAGCGGCAAACACAATCCCGTCTTTTTTTGTCACGCGAATTGCCTCGCTCATCGCCGCAAGCTTATCCTCATCGGTATAAAGATGATACATATGTCCCAATAGCAAAGTGATATCGTACTGTTCCGAAGCAATATTCCGAAGGTCTATCGCATCGCCTTGCTGAACCGTGATTTTTTCTCCGTCCTTTGTATGAGCCTTGAACACATCAATATTACACTCCATCAATTCCACGGCATCCACCTCATATCCGTTTCGGGCAAAATAATGAGAATACCGTCCCGTCCCCGCACCGATTTCAAGAATGCGCATACCGGGCTGCAAATACTTCTCCACATAGTGAACGGTGGTCAAAAACTCGACCATACCGCTCTTTTTTGCCAAGCGCTCATCTTCGTTGTGTGTCATGTAATAATTTTTGAGAGCTTCTATTCTTTCCATCATTTTACCTCCAAAAAACAAAAGAACGGTACAAATCGAAAAATTTTTCGACTTGCACCGTCATTCCTAATATCTTTTATAATCCTATCGAAAAAGGATAGGTTATATTGAAAATTGGGTACGACAACACAAGCCCGACGCATACCATTCCATGGTATCCATGCCGCGCTCTTCAGCAGTATTCATTTCTCGGTTGAGATAGTAAACTGCCATTGCCGTAGTCCTTTCCTCAATGATTTTTATCAGTATATCACTTTTGGTAGCTCTTGTCAAGAGTTTTTAAAAAATTCCCGCGCGGCGTCTCTTGACATTTTTTTCGCAATATGATATAATCAAGCGGTGGCGTGGCGTTTTTTCTTGCACAGTTTTCCACAGCGAAAAAATTCCGAAACTGTCGAAAAATGGCTTTGAACTCGGCTTTTTTCACAGTTTCCACAGACTTTTCCACAATTGTGTGAAAAACTTTTTGCCCCGTTTGTGGAAAACTTTTGCAACAAAACGCCGCAAAAACACGTCAAAAAAACGGGCAAAATCCCCCTTGGAGGTCTACATGAGCAAACTTTTTAAAACCATCGCCACCCGCGCCTTTGGAGAGGGACTTCCGCCCGTAGAGGAGATAGAACGCTTTGGTGCGGACGGTGAGGAGGAGATCTACCGCCTGCTTTGTCAGCATTTTGACGTTGTGATCCGCAACGTCGTTGTGCCGCACAAAAAGCTCTATCTCGAAAAGGATTTTTTGGTGCTTGTCAAGGGCGTCCCGTTTGTGCTGGAGATCAAAAATTGGAAGGGCGAGATCGGCATGGAGGGGGACGCCTTTTACCAAAACAAGGAAAACGGTGTGCATAAAACCTTAAAAAGTCCCGTTGGCACCACCAATCAGTTCCTGCGTTGCTTCAAGGAGTTTTACAAGCCTGACTGTCCCGTGCTTGGCGCCGTGGTCTTTGTGGAGCCAAATTGCAGGCTGTCACTCCCCGACGCGGTGGACGGGATCGCACTTCTGCCCACCAAAAAGCTGATCTCCTATCTCAAATCCACCGCACGCACGGCAGGCACGGGAGAAGCGATCGATCCCGCAAGGCTTTTGCACTGCACGCGCTTTTACTCGTTTGATCGCGAGTTTACCAAGGGAATTCTTGCCGACACCTATCTGGATTGTACCGACGGGCAGGGAAACCGTGTTCGTCTGGACACCACCTTTTTAAAATATCTGACCGCCGAGCATCAGCCTCTGCGCCTGCGTGATAAGCTCTACGTCACCTACACAAACGGATCTACCGACGTTTTTTACAACCGCGATGCCGTTTTGACCGTTGGCTGTCTTGACGGCAGCTACCGCAAGCTTGCGCTCAACCGCATTCGTCATATCGTGTTCTGACACAAAAAGAGAAGGACTGCATTTGCATGGATCCAATCCTACAAACGCAGTCCTTTTTATCCTTTTCTATCCGCGGTCTCGATCAAAACCGCGCCCACCAGCAAGATGATTGCCGAGGCGCTCAGGTATTCCAGCAGCGGGGCAAAGCAGACGTTTGCCCACATTGCATTTTGCTCTCTTGCATCAAGATAGGCAAGCAAAAAGGAAACGCAGACCAGCACCAAAATCGGGAGCGTGCCACGCAAAAAAGCGCGCGTGCATCGCCCAAGCGTTGGAAGATGTAGCTTTTTCATGGTTGATCCTCCTCAAATCATGAAAATTGATACAATGTATGAAAAATGTATTTTTTTCCGTTTTTTACCGAAAAAGCTCCTTTTTTCGATCCCAACAGAGCCTCTGATTCATTATAACACGAAAAAACGCCCTTGTAAAGGAACAATTTTTTCCTGATCCTCCACTCTGCCGTTTTCAAAAAAGCTCCAAAACCGTATATCATACAGCCCAAAACGCAAGAATATTCCTTTTTTGCATCGCCGCGGTATTTCACCTTACAAATTCTCTCATTTTTTTGTAAATACCGCCAAAAGTCGGCAAAAAAGCACCAAAAAACAACGCCGACGTCGGATGCTATAATGGTGCTTGTCCCCCGTGGCAAACGGACGCCGACAAACAGCGGAGGACGCACCGCAGCCGACAAGAAAGGAGAAGTAAAGCCATGACAGAAGCAAAAAGCTCCCGTGGGATCCTACTGTCCGAGCAAACGATTGGCACAGCCGAGCTATCGCTGACCTACCGTTTGTCGGTAAGTGATGATCCGACACATCGCACGTTTTATCTGACCGTGATTTCCGAGGACGATTCCCAAACCGTTGCTCTGGGCAGCGATCTGCATTGCGCCGTCTCGCTTTTGGAGACCCTGCAACGCGGATTTGTCACCCCCTGCACGCTAACAGACGTGCTTGATGACCTGCAATTTGCCAAGAAACGTTAAAAGTCTGACTCCCCAACCAACAATTCTCAAAAATCTCTTTACTTTTGGTAATTTTTGTGATATACTATACGCGTAAAAGTCCGTATTCTGAATGGAAAGGATTGAACCTGCTATGAAATGTCCGAGCTGCGGTTTTGCAGAAAGTAAAGTCATCGACTCCCGTCCCGTCACCGAGGGGAACAGTATTCGCCGTCGCCGCGAGTGTCTTGCCTGCCAAAAGCGCTTTACGACCTTTGAGGTCATTGAGACCGTACAGATCATCGTCGTCAAAAAGAACGGCGGAAAAGAGCTGTTTGACAAGCAAAAGCTGTTGTCGGGTGTTCTCAAGGCAACCGAAAAACGCCCTGTGGATGCAGTTATTCTGGTGGACGAGATCGAAGCCGAGCTTCAAAATACACTGCGGCAGGAGGTCAGCTCCACCGAGATCGGCGAAATGGTCATGCACAAGCTCAAGGAACGCGACGAGGTGGCATACGTGCGCTTTGCCTCCGTTTATCGGGAGTTCAAGGACATTGACACCTTCCTCAAGGAGCTGAATGTGCTGAAGGGCAACGAATGAGCATCACGTGGAATCCGTGGCACGGCTGTCACCGTGTCAGCGAGGGCTGTCAAAACTGCTACGTCTATCGCATTGACGGCAAGCACGGAAAAGAAAGCACCAAGGTCACGCTCAATGCCGATTTTCTGCTCCCTCTGCGCAAAACACGCGATGCTTGGAAAATCGAATCGGGCGAAACGGTCTACACCTGCTTTTCGTCCGATTTTTTGATCGAGGAAGCCGACGAATGGAGAGCCGACGTCTGGGAGATGATGCGACAGCGGCAGGATCTGCATTTCATCTTTTTTACCAAGCGGATCGAGCGATTGGAAAAGGCACTTCCCGCCGATTGGGGTAGGGGATACTCCAACGTCACGGTAGGCTGTACCTGCGAAAATCAGGCGCGCGCCGACCAAAGACTTCCGATCTTCCTTTCGCTTCCCATTGCACGCCGTATCATTGTTTGCGAGCCTTTGCTCGGTCCGATCGACCTTTCCCGCTACCTTGACAAAGCCCTGATCGCCGAGGTCTCGGCAGGCGGGGAATCGGGAAAAGAGGCTCGCGTCTGCGATTACGATTGGATCCTTGGCATTCACAACGCTTGCCAAAATGCCTCGGTGCCATTCTCCTTTCATCAAACGGGCGCGCTGTTCCGCCGTAACGGTAAGTTCTATCACATTCCGCGCCACCTCCAGCATGACCAAGCTCACCGCGCAGGATTGGATATAAGAATATAGATATAAAGATA
>JAGANE010000086.1 GCA_017624395.1 Clostridia bacterium | reverse complement strand
TCGGTTTCCTTTTCTTCGGTATCTACGGGCGTTTCATTATTTTTACAACCAACAAATACCGACAAAAGCGAAGCCAACGCTATGATCAGTGCCAAAACACGCAAGATGGATTTGCTTGGTTTCATTGTCTTTTTGTTCTTTCTCCTTTCATTGATTTACAAACTTTCAGAGCATCGGAAGACCTATGAAATTTCATCACCCTAAAAAATTTCACCCCATTTCCGCGATAGGCATTTTTACCATATTTTATAAATTTTCCGATCAAAACAGTTGCTCTGTTAACAATATTATATCACAGGAAGACAAAGCAAACAATTATTTTTTTCTTCTATCATTAGCCCAATCTTTATTTTTTTCACTTTTTCAAGAGGTTAACATTTTTGAAATGCTTAAGTGTAGACAAAAAGAATGGGCCTCTTCTCATTTCAAAAAACAATATGTGCAAGGAACCCCGTCTCAACCTGCGACAGAGGTTTCGTTTTCAGTGTTCGCGAACTTTATTATAATATTAACTGTAGTCATCAAGCATCACCGCAAAGTTCGGCGGCTGAATCGTAAATATGATAAAAAATCGCTTCTTTTTCTGGGTGTAATCCTAATAAATCGATGTTTGTCACTTAAAACTTTGGATCTTTTGAGAAGTATATGTCTTTCTTTGTCTTCTGCAACGCAAATTTTGATGTTTGAAAGTCATTAAAATCTCACTTTGGGTAGCAAGAGCATCAATAAAGCATCAAAATTAGCCAGACACAACTGCGACACACGGTCTTGTGAGAAAACGGGGTTGAAACGCGCGAAAAAGCGAGGATTTGCAAGACGTTTCCACGTTTTAGATCCACTCCAAAACCGCGAGCCGCGAGAAGAATGATGCAAGCAAAATAATTCACTTGAAAAGCTAACGATTATATGCTATAATATCGGTAGAAAGGTGGTGCTTTTATGATAAAACAAGAGGTTTTACAAGGTGCACTTGCCCTTAACGACACTGATAATAAATATACTGTTACAGTCGAAGGTGATAAAATCATCATCGAAACCAAATATCGCGGTACACGTGTGAGAGAATCGACATTTCGCTATGTTACACAGCTTAAGGATGATAAAACCTATACCGAAACAACCTATGATTTTGACGGATCCCGCAGACAATATGGGGTCCGTAAAAAAGTAGTTTCGTACTGCTTGGATGGATCAAAAGAGATATTCGATTCGGAAGAGATTAAAAAAGTTTTGCGAAATTATCTTGATTCATGCGGATACCAAAGAGTCGTCAATAAAAAGCTCATAGCATTGTGTATCTCTATTCCGGTTGCCGTTATTGTTGCAATACTGATTGCAATTGTCATTTTATTAACCTCGGAATCTGATTTTGTTGACACAAACGGACCTGAAAATTTTGCGCTGACCGAAATTACACGAGAGGATATCTTAAGCAAAGATAATAGCTATACAAGCTTCGTTTCATCGGCAAGTCATTCCGGACGTCATACAAACATCATCGGAACAAGGCTTCGCGATTGCGATTACGATCATATCAGCAGGTCGTTTGGGAAGGTAAATGGCGTTGTAATTCTTCAAGCAACCCAAATATCGGGAAACACTCTCACGCTTAACATCAGTAGCTCCGTAGAATCGGGAAATGCCGAAATAGTAATTATTGTTGACGGAGAATACTATTGTTCGGTTGATGTTAATCAAGATCAATCTATTACATTACAAGGCATTTCCAACAAGGAAATAGTTGTCAAGCTTGCAGGTGAGGGGGCAAAAATGAAAATCGATGTGACACGCGTATACTAATTATACATAGACCTTGTTTGCAAACATGGCGCGAAAGCCCGACAGACCTCGGATTGCTTTTTGCCTCCATCATCGCCATGGGGTAAGTGTACGTCCCTGCGCAAATTTCGGGGATTTTTTGCATCAAAATTCACTTTGTTTTGAAAAAGTTCTGAAAAGTACTTGTTTCCTTGCATATTTTATGATAAAATATAGAAAATTCTTTGAAAGCGAGGACTTTTTATGAATTGGGAATTATTTGTTCTGATTCTTTACTTTGTTGCCATGCTTACCATTGGCGTGGTATTCTTCTTCCGCTCCAAGAGCATTACCGAAAAGGATTACTTCCTTGGCGGAAAATCCATGGGCCCTTGGGTGGCGGCGATGAGTGCGCAAGCCTCGGATATGAGCGCTTGGCTTTTGATGGGACTTCCGGGCAGTATTCTTGCCTTTGGCTTGGGGCAGGTATGGATCGGCATTGGACTTGCTATCGGCACTGCGCTTAACTGGATCCTGATCGCGCGCCGTCTGCGCCGTTTTTCGCGAGCCGCCAACGACTCTCTGACACTCCCGCAATATCTTTCCAACCGCTTTGCTACCAAGAGCAAAACCCTGCAGGTTGCTTGCGCCATCGTTTTTCTCGTCTGCTTTACTCTTTACGTTGCCTCCGCATTTGTTGCAGGTGCCAACGTATTCACCTCTCTGTTTGACATTGATTCGGGACTTGCCATGCTGATCTTTGAGGCAATCCTGATCATCTACACCTTCCTTGGCGGCTTTAATGCCGTTTGCTGGACCGACTTCTTCCAAGGCCTTTTGATGCTTGCGGCGGTTCTTGCCGTTCCGATCATCATTCTTGTCACCAAGGATCTTGACACCGCCCTGTTGGATCAGGTCGTGATCTCCAACGACGGTACCAAATATGCATTTGTCAAGAGCGTGTTCGGCGCGCCTGCCTCGGAGATCGCAAGCGGCCTTGCTTGGGGACTTGGTTACTTTGGTATGCCTCACATTCTCGTCCGCTTTATGGCAATCAAAAAGCCCTCCATGGTCAAAAAATCCGCCACCGTGGCAATCACTTGGGTGGTGCTTGCTCTGGCAGCGGTCGTCTTTATTGCCGTCTTTGGTAGAATTCTGATCGGTGAGCAGCTTCTCCAGGAAGGAAAGCAAAGCCTGGTATTCGTACAGCTTTCCAGAGATCTGTTCCATCCCGCCATTGCCGGTCTGTTGCTTTCCGCCATCATCGCGGCATCCATGTCCACGGCGGACAGTCAGCTTTTGGTGGCTTCCTCCTCCTTTACCTCGGACATCTACAAGCCCTTGATCCGCAAGAACGCATCGGATAAGGAAACGCTTTGGATGGGACGTGCAGTGGTGCTTGTGATCGCTGTAGTCGCCTACTTTATCGCAAGCAGCAAGAGCGAGGGCGCACAAGCCATTATGAACCTTGTGGAAAATGCTTGGGCTGGCTTTGGCTCGGCATTCGGCTCGGTCATTATCCTCTCACTGTTCTGGAGACGCTTTACCTACAAGGGCGCGCTTGCGGGCGTGATTGCGGGAGCGGTCACCGACGTGCTTTGGCTGATCTTCCTTTCCGCGCCGACGGGCATCTACGAAATCATTCCCGGCTTTGCCGTCAGCATGCTTGCCGCCGTGGTCGTCACCCTGCTTGATAAGGCTCCCTCCGACGAGATCACCGCCATCTTTGATGCTGCAACGGCACCCGGCGTGGACGACTGATCCGACAAAATCGCTTTTCCCAGATCAAAAAACGCCCAACGGACGGCTTTTGTCCGTTGGGCGTTTCCTTTTTAGGTTCTCAATCCTCTACCGGCTCGGAATCTCCGACGATAAAGTCCTTGATGAGGTGGTAAATCTCGTTTTCGGATTCGCAGTAGATCTGATCCCACTCAAAGGTGTACATTGCACCGAGGAGGGATTTGCCGTTTACGGTAAAGTTGTCACCGTCGGTCAGGGAGATCTTTCCGCTGTACTTGGTAGCAACGCCAACAAAGCGGTTGATATCTGCCATTGTGTCAAGTCTGATTTTATAACGCATCTTTTTTCTTCCTTTCAGTTATATATTTTTCAAATTTATCTGGTTTTGCTTTTCCGTCGCGCAAACATACGGCGCAACAGCGGAGAGAGGAACGGGGGTGCCTTCCACACGATCATTTTCATTGCCACAGCTCCTTTTCTATGTATTGGGGGCGTTTGCCTTTACTACAAGTATATGCAAGGATGACGCGGCGGTGACGTGCCCAAAAGCGCTCGCTCGGTCTCAGCTTTCGTTTTCGCGCCCCTTTGCCTCGCCAAGCTTTTTCATGGCGGCACGGAACACGGTCTTGTCGTTTTCGTGTGTCAGGGAGGCTTCCGCCTCCTCTACGGGAACCCACTCGACCTGTGCGATCTCCCCTTCTCTCGGGTGAATATCCTTTTGCGCCGTTTCGGTCAGAAAATAGACGACCTCCTTGGATACTCCCGGCTGCGGGTGATAATGCACCGTCTCGCGGAAGTCGGTATCAATGCGGATCTGCACGGCTGTTTCCTCAAACACCTCGCGTACCGCCGTCATATACTCGGTCTCTCCACGCTCCATGTGTCCCTTGGGGAAGGAACGGTGACCGCCCGCTTTATGTCGGATCATCAAAATATATAATTTTCCGTTCTCGTCACGGCGCAAAACCAACGCGCCGCAGGATTTTTCATATTGCACGTAAGTCACCGTCCTTTCTGTTGGATCGTTTTATTTTTTTACAACCTTAGGTTTACAATTATTCGGGCTGAACCTGCTCCATAATGAACGCCTCAAGAATATCTCCAACCTTAATATCGTTGAACTTTTCAAGTCCCACACCGCACTCGTAGCCGCTTGCGACCTCGCGCACGTCGTCCTTGAATCTCTTGAGCGAGGAGATCTTATCCTCAAAGATCACGATGCCGTCACGAACCACGCGGATCTGCGACTGACGGGTGATCTTACCGTCCTGAATATAGGAGCCTGCGATCGTTCCGACGTTGGGAACGTGAATGGTCTGACGTACCTCCGCGTGTCCCAAAAGGCTTTCGCGGAACTTGGGTGCCAGCATACCCTTCATAGCGGCGGTGATCTCCTCTATCGCATCGTAAATGACGCGGTAGGTGCGGATCTCTACGTTCTGTCTCTCCGCAGAATCCAAGGCGCTCTTATCGGGACGAACGTTAAATCCGACCACGATGGCATTGGAAGCGGCGGCAAACGTAACGTCGCCTTCCGTGATTCCGCCCGCTGCCGAGTGAATGACCTTGACTCGAACTTCTTCGTTGGAAATCTTTTCAAGAGATGCCTTGACATCCTCTGCCGATCCTACCACGACGGCCTTAACGATCATGTTGAGCGTCTTGATACAATCGGAGATCTGATTGAACAGATCAT
>JAGANE010000085.1 GCA_017624395.1 Clostridia bacterium | reverse complement strand
TTGCGGAATGCACCGGTCTGCTCGGTTATTCCTTTACCTGCTTCTCGGAGGAGCTTGAGACCATTGGCGACTATGCCTTTTACGGTTGTACGCTGATCGACTCCTTCAACTTTGGTACGGCACTCAAGGTGATTGAGACCTATGCCTTTTACGGTTGTGTTCGTCTCAACGAGGTATCATTCCCTGCAACACTGACCAAGATCGGTACTCGCGCCTTTAACGATACGGGCATTTATACCGCCGCATCGGGATTGGTGTATGCCGACAAGTGGGTCGTTGCTTCCAAGAGCGGCTTGGGTGACATTGCCATCAAGGACGGCACCGTCGGTATTTCCGATTATTGCTTCTACCGTCAGTACATCGGCAACGTAACCTTCCCCAATTCCTTGCACACCATTGGTCGTGCCGCATTCTTTGAGTGTGTTTTGATCGGTGTCGATCAACTGCCCACGGGGCTCAAGACCATTGGTGACTACGCCTTCTATAATTGCTCTTACGGAATGTTTGGCGGCGAGGATCTGATCCTTGAGCTGCCGACAGGTCTGGAAACGATCGGACGCTCGGCGTTCTATCAGGCGCAGCTTTGCGGCGTTGTGGTTCCCGGAACCGTCAAGAACATTGGAGATTACGCATTCTGGGGATGCTGGTTGCTTGGTGCGCCCGAGATCATGGATGGAGACGGCAATCTGGTTGCAAACGGGAAGGTTGTATTGGGAGAGGGCATTGAGTCCATCGGCTCGCGCGCCTTCTTTGGCTGTGCAGGCTTGGATACGATCGTCATTCCCAATAGCGTGACCACGCTTGGCCAACGTGTATTCAACAAGTGTCTCGCGCTCAAAAACGTGACGGTTGGATCGGGCTTGTCCAAGATTGGCGACTATATGTTCTACAACTGTGTTTCCATTGAGAATATTACGCTTACAAACGGCGTGATCGAGATTGGTAACTACGCCTTCCGCGGCTGTGAAAAGCTGAAGAACATTGATTTTGGAACCAGCGTGACCACGATTGGTGACTTTGCGTTCCTTGGTTGCACCTCGCTCAAGAGCGTTGTGCTTCCCGATAGCGTGACCACCATTGGCAGATACGCCTTCCGCGGCTTGACCTCTGCCACCAGCATTTATCTTAGCAGCAACGTTGAAAGCATTGGTCAGCACGCCTTCTACGGCTGTAATATTGCTACCATTTACTGCGAGGATACCGAGCCGCAGCGTTTGTGGCACGAGAGATTTAATTCCTCATATCGTCCCATTGTCTTTGGCGTGACCTTCTCGGCAGACGGAACCTATGTGGAAAGCTTTACCGTTACCGAGACCTCCATTGACAACAGTAGCGCCATTGGCGGTATGACTGCTCCAAGACGCGCAGGATATTCCTTTGCGGGTTGGGCAACCGTTGCCGGCGGTGAGGTTGTTTACAGCGCGGCGGATGTTGCTTTGGCACCCGTTGGAACTACGCTCTATGCGATCTATACCGAAGGGGAAATCGAGCCTCCCGCAGAGGAGACGACGGAGACCTCCAACGAAGGAGACCAAGGGGGTCTTGCCGGCGGAGACCAGGGTGGTATCACCGGCGGCGTACAGATAGGAGGTTGATATGATGAATTTTAAAAGACTGTTTCGCACCCTTGCTGCAATGGCAGTGCTGCTGTTGGCTGTATTGCTGATTGCGTGTCAATCGAGCGAGCCTGCTCCCGATGCAATTTACTTTGCTAAGGAGCATACGCCGCGAAAGAACTATGTGCAGGGACAGGATCTGGATTTTTCCAACATTCTCTTGACCTGTGAGGTGGATGGGGAATACACCACGGTGGAAATGACCGCCGAGGGAGTTACCGTCAGCGGCTATGACAAAAATCTGCTTGGTGAGCAGACGGTTACCGTTTCCTACAAGGAGCAGGTCACCAGCTTCCAGGTCAATGTCATCCCGCGCATTGCTGCAGAGGGCTTTGATGCCAACTACTTTGTCGGAGACGTGTTCAACAAGCAAAACGGACGCATCAAGGTTGCCGACAATCAGGCAAACGTTACCACGGTAAACCTTAAGGACGAGGCGGTTACGGTTTCCAACTTTGATTCCTCTACCGCAGGCACCAAGACGGTGACCGTTTCCTACAAGGGATACACGGGGACGTTTCAGGTCAACGTGCTGGGTGTGGAGCGTGTTAAGCTGAACGCTCCCAGCAAAAAAGCCTACCAGAGCCACGAGACCGAATTTAACGTGGTAGGCGGTTATTTCACCGTTGTTTCCGAAAACAGCGTGATCCAAAAGACGGTTCCGCTTACGGTTGACATGGTCACGGGCTTTGACCCCACCGTTGCAACCATTGAGAACCGCACTGCGGCAACCGCAGTGAAGCAGACGGTAGAGATCAGCTATCTCGGCTATGCCTTTGATATGGAGATCTCGATCCGCTACAGCGGTGTTTCGATCGTAAAGGCGTATGCCAAGGAGCTGGCAGGCATTGACAATAGCAAGCCCATTTCGGATGAGGTGGGAGCAAAGGTCATGGACGCTATGAACGAGTATCTTGATCTTTCTAAGGCAGAGCAGGCACTGATCACCGCTGATGAGATCGATTCGGTTGCTCGTACGGCTTCGATTTATGCATACGCTCAGTTCGTTGAGGAAACTGCAAAGTATTCTCACACCTTCAAGCTGGAGGAGGGAGAAAGCACCGACGAAAAGGGCGAGCTCAAGGAATATTGCGGCTACTTTACCGTCAGCTGTGAAGAATATGATAGCATGATGGAAACGCTGGAGGCTCTGAATGATAAGAATTCGGACTTCAATACGCTTGCGGATTTCCTGCACGCGTTGGAGAAGGAGTTCAAGGATCTGGAGGTTACCGAGGGTGTCAAGACCGATGCCTATTTCAAGACACTTTTCCTTGCCAATGACCTGACCTACGTGACCGACCTGTTCAAGCAAATGACGGCGATCTATGAGGAATTGACCGTTGTTCCCGAGGTCTGGGACAAGGAGAGCATCAAGGACGCGGCAATGGTTGAGGGCATTGAGGGGGCTTACCTGCGCATCAGCACCAGCAACTTCAATCATCTGAACTATCCTGCGTTCTATAATATGATCTCTACGTGGCGTGAAAAGAACGACTTTTATGAGATCCTTCATACGCACTACCTGTACAACAAGACCTACAGCGGTGAGGACGAAAGCTACACCGCTACCGTGTGGGAAAAGATCCCGTTCCCCGCACAGGTGCAGGAGTTGTATGAAACCATTGCTTCGGGATATACGCTGTCCCAATATATGTCAAACAACGTATACGATACTACCTCCTTTATGATCGTTTACCGCGATGCGGTGGAGCTGTCAGAGGAGATCAAATCTCATGAAAACACTCTTTACGGAGATATTTATGAGGCGATCGACTTTGATGATCTGATCGATGGCTATCTCTATTCGGCATCCCGTACAGGTCTTTACAGCTTCCTTAACGTAATCGGCAACCTCAACTACGACAAGGAGCTGCTTGCGTTGATCTGGGATGACTATTTTGCCATTGTGGATCTTGCGGGCGAGGACGGAACCATTGATTTTGAGGATTCTGCCACTGCGAAAGCTGTACAGAAGCTCTTTGACGACTTCTTTGGCTTGACGCCCTTTGAGCGTTATCAGATCATTTGCACGCTTTACAGTAACTACGGTCAGTTGAACGTTGAGGGCTATGCCTTTGATTATTCCGAGGGCATCACGGGCACGTTCATCAATCTGTTTGCCTACTATTATGCAGGCGAGGACGGTGTGCTTCCCGAAAGCACCCACGTGCTGTTCCAAAAGCTGATGATCGCAACCGAGCAGTACGGCATTCGCTATAAGTATTTGACGGTGGCATCCGAGGCACTTGGAAAGTATTCCGAGCTGATGGACGAGATCGTAAGAATTTACAACGCACTTTCCCCCGAGGATAGAGCAGTCTTTAATCAATACGTCGGCGCTGCTTATCAGGCAAACGTAGAGCTTTACGAGACGGTTCAAAAAACGGCTCCCGAGCTTTCGACATATCCTCTCCTGGAGGAATTGAAGGCGGTTCTGGAATCCTACTATGAGATCATGGCAGCGATTTCGATGGACGAGGAGGCGGCAAACAAGAACGGCACTTACGCACTTCTGTTTGCAACCTACGAAAAAGCAAACGCCCTGCGCCGCGAGATTCTTGCTTCGGACGATCCGGCTCTGATCGAGGCATACCGTTCCTTCAATTACATTGTTCTTAATACCAAGGACAAGAATGCGGCAAACGATTACTCCATGACACTGGAGGCGATCTTTGATGCAGTCAAGGGAATGTCTTACGGTTATACACTCACCGTTACCAAGGACGACGAGACCAAGATCTCCTACAATGCGGTGGAATATTACACCGAGGCAGGCTTTGCAGATTTCCTTGCAGACTCCTACAAGGTGCTGTACGCGCAATTCAAGGCACAAGCTCATGCCAAGGAGGACGTGCTTGCACTGATGGAGAAGTATCGCGGATTGGATGTAAAGGGCATTGGCTTGTTCTACTCGCTGAACCTTGACGAGCTTTACTATGCCGCAATTGACGCGTTCCATGCGTCGGCACTTGCAAACGATGCCAACACTGCGGCACTTGCTACGGCACTGAAGGAAGCGGAGCAGGCATATGCAGACTACGCAACCGACACCGAGGATGCCGAGAAGTCCGATGCCTTCCGTGAGGCATGGCAGGCAGTTGAGACTGCAAAGATTGCTCTTGGTACGTCGTTGGACAACTACAACGAGCTGCTGCAGGCAATGTACGAGTACTACCTTGCAGCATATACCGAAATGACCGAGAACGCATAATTCTCAATGCCTTTCAAAGCCGCCGCCAATGCGCGCATGCGCATTGGCGGCGGTCATTTTTTGCTTTTTGAATTTGTTTTTGGATCATTTTTCTTTGATTTTCGTCACCGTCTTGACTTTTTTTGCGCGGTGTGATACAATGATACCAAGAAAGTGAGGCGAGGGCATGAAAAGTGAGATTTTGATTCATCCTGAGGAGCTGACGCACAAGCAGATCCACCGCATGGCGTCCTTGGGGGTTAACATCCTTGGAATTCATCCCGTTGGGGGGAACGATGCTGCCGATTCCTTAAAGCAGCTGCTTTGCCGCTTGGAGGAGCCGTCATTTCGTGCGCTGTTGGACGATGCCGCAGAGCATGGTCTGGAAATTGAATACGAAATGCACGCCGCAAGCTATCTTTTGCCACGCGAGATGTTTGCGGAGCATCCTACGTACTTTCGCATGAATGAGGCAGGGGAGCGAGTGTCGGACTTTGATTTTTGCCCATCCAACGAGGAGGGGCTTGCTTTGATTGCCGCGCGTGCCGCAGAGCTGGCACACAAGCTCTATCGCAGCCGTCATACCTACTATTTTTGGATGGATGACGGGCGAAATCATGCCTGCCACTGCCCAAAATGTCGGCGTTTTTCGGCATCGGAGCAGCAGTTGATCGCACTCAATCGCATATTACAAGAGCTGAAAAAGACGATTCCCGATGCCAAAATGGCACATATCGCGTACGTGGATCGCATAGAGGTGCCGCAACAGGTCAAGCCTGAGGAGGGGATCTTTTTGGAGTTTGCGCCGTATGAAAAATACATGAAGGATCCCGACCGTCAACGCCAAGAGGAGGAGCAACGCGCGCTGCCCTTGCTGCTGTCGTATTTTGGAACGCGGGATGCCAAGGTGCTGGAATATTGGCTGGATAACTCTTTGTTTTCGCATTGGAAAAAGCCACCCAAGCCCTTTTTTGCCAATGCCGATACCGTGGCGGCAGAGGTGCGGGCGTATGCCAAAATGGGATTTGCGCAGATTGCTACCTTTGGTTGTTTTTTGGGAGACGACTACGAGGCACTTTACGGCGAGCCCGACATCACCCCGTTTACCGATGCCTTTCAAGCATTGGACCGATAGGATTTTTGCTTGTGACAGAATCACTTAGCGTCTTGATTTTGAACAATTGCGAAAGATTACAAAAAATGGAAAATAGATATTGACAAACGGCATATGATGTGATATAATAAGAAAAAAGGCTCGGTGGGACTTCTGCCGATGCGATAATATGTGTTCGTTTGTATTGCGCAGAGATCCCCCCAATAGGGTTTCTCTGCGCTTTTTGTAATTTTGAGGAGGTGTTCTGTATGAAAAAAACTTGTTTGATGATCCTTGCACTGATCGCCCTATGCTGCCTTT
>JAGANE010000084.1 GCA_017624395.1 Clostridia bacterium | reverse complement strand
GTTCCCGTATTCTGCGGTGCCGCTACCAAGCTGTGGGGCGTTTGGACAATGCTGGATAAGATTACCGAGTCCTTCCCGCGTCACACTGCAAAGAAGATGGAAAAGCTTGCAGACGGTGCCGAGATGGAGATCAATCCCGACGGCGAGCCTGCGATCTTCGTGTTCAAGACCGTTGCCGATCCGTTTGTCGGTAAGATGTCCTTCTTTAAGGTCATGAACGGTAACGTCAAGCGCGATCTGCTCCTGCGCAACAACACCACGGGAGATAGCGAAAAGCTTTCGCATATTTACGTGATGAAGGGCAAAAAGCAGACCGAGGTTGATGAGCTTGCCTGCGGTGACATCGGTATGGTGGCAAAGCTTTCCAATACCAATACCAACGATACGCTGTCCTGGAATAAGGAGTTCAGCTACAATAAAATTACCTATCCCACTCCCTATCTTGTTAAGGCAATGATCCCCGTTTCCAAGGGTGACGAGGGTAAGATCTCGCAGAGTATTTCCAAGATGGTGGAGGAGGAATACACCATTCGTTTTGAAAATGATTCCGAAACCAAGCAGCTGTTGATCTACGGCCTTGGTGACGTTCACCTTTCCGTGCTTTCCGCACGCCTGAAGGGACGCTTTGGACTGAACGTCCGCTTTGAGGTTCCCAAGCTTGCTTACCGTGAAAAGATCACCAAGTCTGTTGACGTGGAAGGAAAGCACAAGAAGCAGAACGGCGGCTCGGGTCAGTACGGTCACGTTAAAATGCGCTTTGCACCCGGAGAGGGCGAGGGCTTGACCTTTACCGTATCGGTTGTTGGCGGTACCGTTCCCAAGAACTTTAACCCCGCTGTTGAAAAGGGTATTCAGGATTCAATGGCAAAGGGCGCTTACGGTTACCCGTTGGTTTGCTTGGCAGCCGACCTGTACGATGGCTCTTACCACGCGGTTGACTCCGACGAGCTTTCCTTTAAGACCGCTGCATCGTTGGCATATAAGAAGGCACTTGAATTGGCTGCTCCCGTGCTGCTGGAGCCCGTGGGAGATCTTGCAATCACGGTTCCCGAATCCTTGGTGGGTGACGTTATGGGTGACCTCAACAAGCGTCGCGGCAGTGTCATGGGCATGGAGCCTGCGGAAAAGAAGGGCTACACCGTAGTTCAGGCACTTGCACCCAAGGCAGAGCTGATGGATTATCCCATCATTCTCCGCGCAATGACGCAGGGACGCGGCTCGTTTGAGTATAAGGTAACGGGCTACGATACTGTTCCCGCAAATCTTACCGCAAAGATCGTTGCCGAAAATAAGGAATAATCACTTGATAGGAGCGTTGCACCGCAACGCTCCTATTGTTTCAAAAAAGAGTCAATATCGTACAACCGATGGTCAAAAACAGAAATGACTTTTTAGGGGAAAAGCTTTATAATGATGTATATCCCCAAAAACGGTTATAAAATAAGGAGGGAAATTGCATGATCAAGACACGCTTGATCTCGTCATTGGAAAAGGTGATGCTCGGAAATGACATTTCCGATTTTGCACCAATGAAAAGGGTGTCGGCTTTGCGTGGTGAGCGCCTTTCGGTACAGCTGATACATACCTACGTATATCAAGCGGGGATTGGCTCGGGTGTGATCAATCGCGTTCCCGCCACCCTGACGGTTGAGGGGGAGCTTTCGGCTTTTACAACTCTGCGCGACGTGGGGAACGTTCCCGTGGAGCGTCCCGTTTTGCAGGGCGTTCCGGCCGATGAGGATTATATCAGCTTTCATGCGGGGCTGTTTCCCGACCTGCTTCGCCCCTTGCATTACGGCAACACCGTCATCTGCACACCGGATGCTCTGTTCTCTGTTTGGGTAACGGTGGAAATTCCCGAATCCCTTGCGGCAGGGATCTATGAGCTGACGCTTCGGCTGGACGGCGGAGAAGGGAATCTTGCGGAGGAGCATTTGTCGGTAGAGGTCATTGACGCAGTGCTTCTCGGGGAGTCGATCTATCTGACGCAATGGTTCCACTGCGATTGTCTTGCAAGCTACTATCACGTCGAGATGTGGTCGGAGCGGCATTGGGAGATCATTGAGAATTTTGCACGTACGGCAGTCAAAAACGGCATCAATATGCTCCTTACGCCTGTGTTTACGCCACCCTTGGATACCGCCGTTGGCGGTGAGCGTCCCACTGCTCAGCTGGTGGGCGTGACCAAAACGGGAGAGACTTATACGTTTGATTTTTCGTTGCTTGACCGTTGGATCGAAATGTGTGACCGTATAGGCGTTCAATATTTTGAGATCGCACACTTCTTTACGCAATGGGGCGCGGAGCATGCCCCCAAGATCATGGCGACCGTGGATGGGGAATACAAACGGATCTTTGGTTGGGATACCGATGCCACGGGTGACGAATATACGACCTTTTTACAGAGCTTTTTGACCGAATTTTTAGCACATATGAAGAAAAACGGCAATGATAAGCGTTGCTTCTTCCACGTTTCGGACGAGCCGCGGGAAAAGCATCTGGAGTCTTACCGTGCCGCACGTGCCGTAGTTTCCGAGCTTTTGAAGGATTATACCATTATGGACGCGCTTTCCAATTACGTGTTCTGGAAGGACGGTGTCGTCAGTACGCCGATCCCCTCCAACAAGCATATTGCACCTTTTATCGAGGGACGTGTGCCGAATTTGTGGACGTATTACTGTTGCTCGGAGACCCAAAAGGTCTCTAACCGTCTCATTGCCATGCCCTCGTGGCGCAATCGCTCCATCGGTTTTCAGATGTACAAGTACGACATTGTCGGCTTTTTGCAGTGGGGCTACAATTTTTACTACAACCGACAGTCGGGGGATCTCATCAACCCCTACCTGCAACAAGACGGCGACGCATGGGTTCCTGCGGGAGATGCATTTTCGGTCTATCCTGCTCCCAATGGAGAGGCGTTGGAGTCCCTGCGCATCGCGGTGTTTTACGATGCGCTTCAGGATATGCGCGCCATGCGGCTTTGCGAGCAGTATTGCGGCAAGGATGCGGTGGTTGCGGTGATCGATGAGGAGATCGGTACCGACGTTACCTTTGACACCTGTGCTAAAAATGCGGCACAGATCCTCAAAATCAGAGAGCGTGTAAACGAAATGCTGCGACAAGCGGTGAAAACAAATACAAAGTGAAAAATATATTCTTGACAAGGAGAAGGAACAATGAAAGAAAGATGGACATGTGAACAGGCAAACGAATGGTACGCCAAGATTGGCTGGATGCGCGGCTGTAATTTTATCGGCTCGGATTGCTCCAACCGTTTGGATATGTGGCAGAGCTACAAGTGTGAGGAAAAGCTTGCCAACGCCGAAAGAGAGCTGGAGCTGTGTCAAAAAATCGGCTTTAACACCGTGCGTCTTTGGGCAAACTTTGACGTTTATCATGCAGAGCCCGATTCCTTCATGGAAATTCTTGACCGCTACGTTGCCCTTTGCGACAAGTACGGTCAAAAGATCATGATGGTGCTGGCGTATGAGGAGGATCTGCCGCGCGGAGACGTCTTTGTACCCAAAAAGCTGGGAGAGCAGCCCTATGCACCCGCTTCGCATCAGAACCGTGTGGAAATGACGCCCGAGCAAAAGGCACTTCAGCCAAAGCATTACATGGAATATCCCGAGCTGCGTCCTATTTTCCTTGAGATGGTGCAAAAAATCGTACGTAAATATGCCAAGGATGAGCGTATTTTCTGCTGGAATATCTACAACGAGCCGGGAATTGAGATCGGAGACCGTTCCATGGAGCTTTTAAAGGTTCTGTTTGCAACGGTACGTGCCGAGGATCCCGTTCAGCCGCTGTGTGCCGACGTTTGGCGCAGTGTCAAGAACGGAAAGATCGCAACCCCGGAGGAGGAGCTTGCCCTGGAGCTTTCCGACGTCATCAGCTTCCACAGCTATCAATCCTACGAAAAGCTGGTTGCCGAGATTCGTCTCTTGCAAAAATACAACCGCCCTCTGTTCCAGACCGAGTGGCTGCACCGCATCAATCACAACAACGTGCAGGAGGTCTATCCGCTCCTGTATCTTGCAAACGTCAGCAACTATTGCTGGGGCTTTGTGGTTGGAAAAACGCAGACGCACGAGCCTTGGCCGGGTATGTGGGAGCAATGGGATCGCGGTGAGGATCGCGGCTACGATTTTACCAAGTGGCAGCACGATCTGTTCCGTCCCAATCTGCGTCCGTACGATCCGCGTGAGATCGCTTTGATTGAAAAATTCAATCGGCTTGCTACCGAGGAGGGAAGATAACATGAAACGCTTGGATCTGACCAATTTTGCAGCAACGGTTGCAAATTGTATGGGGATCGAAAAAGCAGAGCATATGTCTCCCGCCGCCGATGAGCTGGTACAAAAATTGACCGCACTTGCAGGCGGAACGATTGAAAAGGCAGTCTTTTTGCACTGTGATGCCGTTCCCGCATACGTGGTGGAGCGGAACGAAGGCTTGTTTGCCCCCGTCAGAAAGCACACGCAGTACGACGTACCATTCCATGCCGTTATGCCGTCGATCACTCCCGTATGCTTTGCGGCAATGTTTTCGGGGACCTATCCCGATTGCAACGGTGTGCCCGAATACGTCAAGCCGATGATCACCGATGAGGTAGTTCAACCCTCCATTTGTACCACCACGTTGATCGATCTTTTGGTCAAGGCAGGCAAAAGAGTGGCTGTTGTGACCTGCTCCAACGGCTGTATTGCCTCCATGCTGTATAGCCGTGGTGAGGATCTTCACATTATCCCCGGTGACGACGACCAAAAAATGTTTGAGGAGGCTTACGGCATTTTGGAGCGTGACGAATGTGACGCACTGTTCCTCTATCAGCTCTCCTTTGACTACACCATGCACAAATACGGCCCCGAGGATTCCCGCGCGCTTGAGGTGCTGGGACAGATCACCGATCGCTACGATCGTCTTACCTCGTTGGCAAGGGAAAAGTGGAGTGATAGCAGAATGCTTACCGTCTTTAACGTAGACCACGGCGCGCACCTGACCGCCAAGGGCTACGGCTCTCACGGTGAGGACATTCCTGAGGACATGGATATGACATGGTTCTTCGGTGCTTATCCCAAGCAATAAGAATATCAAAAAGCAGGACCCTTACGCGTGTGTGTAAAGGTCCTGCCTTAAACGTTTTGCTTATTTCAGCTTGATACGTACCGTGGCAACCGATGCGCGAGGCATGGTCACGGGCTTGGTGATGTCCCATGTGCAGGTCGTAGGTGCTACGGTGTCGGGGGCATCAAAGGTGTTGTAGTCGTGAATGTCTCCCGAGGTCAAAAGCTCGACCTCTGCCGTGCCTTCGGCTTGGATGCCAAACAGATCCAAGGAGATTTCGGTATCCTCCTCGCAGGAGCAGTTGGCAAGCGTTACGGTCATGATGCCGTCCTTGACCGATGCAGAGACTGACACGCGCTTTTTAATGTCATCGTTGTCCTCGCCAAAGGCGCGAATGGCCTCGGCTCCTTGGTGATCGCGGAACATCTTAAAGACGTGATAGGTGGGGGTAGTGATGCAATGCTCACCGCCCGCCAGGAACAGACAGTGCAGATTGTTGCAAAGCTGTGCCACGTTTGCCATGCGAACCTTGTCGCACTGATTGTTAAAGATGTTCAGCGTCAGCGCAGATACAAGCGCGTCACGCATGGTGGATTGCTGCTCAAACAGATTGTAGCCCTTGCTGGGACCCGAGCCATCGGGATACCAGCAGCCCCATTCGTCTACGACGAGCTTTAATTTGTCCTCCATCTTTTTGCCTACCGAATAGGAATGGTGGCGGCGGATACGCTCGTCCATCGTGCAGCATTTTGCAAGCACCGAATACCACTCGTCCTCGTCAAAATTCAGAGCATCCTTGGCGTTGCCCGTGTAAAAGTGGAAGGACATTCCGTGAACCGGTGCGCTGGTCTTTTCAAGATTGGCAACCAGATCGTGCGTCCATGCATAATCTCCGCCGTTGGCACCGCCTGCGATCAGCTCGGATTTTTTGTCGCAGATGTTGTGCATCACGGTTGCAAAGCGGCGATACTCCAATGCGTAGTAGTCGGCGGTCATGTTGCCGCCACCGCCCCAGTTTTCGTTTCCAACGCCCCAATAGGCAATGTCAAAGGGCTCGGGATGACCGTTCTTTTCGCGCTCCAGCGCCAGCGTGGTGCTGCCGCGAGGAGACATACAGTAATCCATCCAATCGCGTGCCTGCATGGGTGTGATCGAGGTAACGTTCATGGCAAAATATGCCTTGGCGCCAACCAGCTCGCAAAGCTCCATAAATTCGTGCGTGCCAACCTCGTTGGATTCATAGCGACCGTCATTGGGAGTCCACCAGCTGGGGCGCACGGGACGGCTTTCGCCAATGCCGTCTCTCCAATTGTAGGTCTCGGCAAAGCAACCGCCGGGCCAACGAAGCACCGAGGGGCGAATCTCCTTCAATTTTTCGATCAGATCCTTACGAAAGCCGTTGATGTTGGGAATTTTGGAATCACGTCCTACCCAAAGTCCATCGTAAAAAACGCCGCCGATATGCTCGGTAAAATGACCGTAGATTTCGGGGGCAATTGTGCCGATCTTATCGGGGTAGACCAGATAAATGTGCTTCATTTGCAAATTTTCTCCTTTTTCAAAAATCGTTACAGAAAACTCCGTTGTTTTAATTATAAAATATATTCCTTCGTTTTTCTCGCAGGAATTTTTATAAAAATAGCCAAAAATTAGTTTTTTGTTTGAGCGCATATAAGAAATGCCGCAAACGGAAAGCACCCCTTAAGGAAAGGATTTTTTATGGTATCAGAAAAACTCAATCAAGATGCCGCAGCCCCAACCGATGCCGTTCATTTGGCTTTGGACATTGGTGAGCAGATTTTGATTTCCGGCGGTGAGGTGGGACGTGTAGAGGATACGGTCAGCCGCCTTTGTACCGCCTTTGGCGCGATGCGAACAGACGTATTTGCCATTACGTCGCTCATTTTTGTGACTGCAATCTGGGAGGGCGGTGCTGTGATCACGCAGAGCCGTCGCATTAAAACGTCGGAAAAATGCATGCAGCGCTTGGAGCTTTTAAATGCGCTTTCGCGCAAGATCTGCAACGAGCAGCTGTCACTGTCAGAGGCAAGGGTGGCATTTGCGGAGATCATGAAAAAAAAGACCTCGTCCTCCTACAAGATCCTTTTGGGATCCTTGCTTGCAGCTACCGCATTTACGGCTTTTTTTGGAGGAGATCTGTGGGATTGTCTCGTGGCTCCCATCGTGGCGGTAGTGATCTTTCTTTGCCAGCGCTTGACTCGTCGTATCGGCGGAAATCGCTTTTTATCGCAGGTGCTTTGCTCGTTTTTGGCAAGCACGGTGGCAACTCTTGCGGTCACCTATCATCTCGGCTCCTCGGTTGACCATGTCATGATAGGATGCATTATGCTACTCATTCCCGGCATTTCCTTTACACACGCGGTGGAAAATCTCATTATTGGAGACACCGTTTCGGGCTTGATCTCGCTTTCCGAGGCGACGGTCGTTGCTTTGGCGTTGGCAGGCGGCTTTGCGCTGTCACAAGGCTTTTTGGGAGGTGTTTTGCTATGACGGAAGTGATACAGATCCTTGCCTCCTTTGTGGGGGCGGTCGGCTTTGCGATCCTGTTTGGTCAGCATGGACGGCAGATCCCGTTGGCGGGGGTGGGAAGTGCCTTGGTGTGGTTTTTCTGCCTTGCCGTGCAGTGGTGCGGTGGGGAGCTTCACTTGGGCGTTTTTGTGGCGGCATTGCTCGGTAGCTTTTATTCCGAGCTGCTTGCCGAATTGTTGAAGGTGCCCAAGACCGTATTTTTGTTTTCGGTGCTGATCTCTCTGATTCCGGGAAGCGATCTCTACCTTGCAATGCGTTACGCCATTGAGGGAAACGTTGAACTTTTTTTGACACACGGCATCAGGACACTGACGATTGCCTTTGCCATTGCATTGGGAATTATCGTGATGGTGGTGCTGACACAGATCCGTCGGTTGATCGGACAAAAAAGCAGACCGAAATCCAAGTAAACAGGAACCCAACCGAAAAGGGCAGACCGCAGCAGCATCATGCTGCGGTCTGCCCCGATTTTATTTTTCGGCAAGCTTTTTGAATTCGTTCTTTTTTTCCTTGTTTTTGGTAGGGATATTTTCGGTGTAGCGCTTGAAATATTTGTAAAAGCTGGAGTAATTCCCAAACCCGCTTTTGTAGCAGGCCTCCGTGCAGGAAAGTCCGCTTTCGATCAGCTGGATCGCAAAGTCAATGCGCTTTTGCGTGATGTATTCGTAAAAGGTCGCGCCCGTGGTCTGCTTAAAGATTCGGCAAAAATAGGACTTGTCCACAAACAGATACTTTGCCACGGTGGAGGTGCTGAGATCCTCGTTGAGGTGTTGGTTGATATATTCAATTGCGCGCGCTACGGTCTTGTTTTCCTGCTTGGAGTTTTGCTGCTCGGCAGCAAGCTTGACCGCTTTTTTGAGAAGCACCATTAGTTCAATGATGCGGCATTGAAAGATCACGTCAAAATCAAGGTCGGGTGTTTCTCCCTCAGGAACGTGGATCTCCTTGAGCAATCGGTCGATATGAAGCTCCTGCAGGATCTTTGCGGGAATGACGTTGGCTTTTCCGAGCGGACGGTCGTAAAAGGCGCTGAAAAGCTGCTTGGCGGAAACCGAAAGCCCGTCGGCAATGCTTGGCTTGATGTAAATGGAAATACGCTCATGCCGTGGGTTTGTGTCGTAGACACAACGGTGAAATTCGTGCGGATTGAGCAGCACAAGGTCGCCCTCGCAGATCTTGGTATTGTTACCCTCTACGGCGATGCTTCCCGTGGCGTGAACAAAGTAGGTAATGACCATGTTTTGGTCATAGTGCATGGTGTCGTTGAGCGCACTGTAGGTGCGTGATTCCACCGTGTGACGCCACAAAACGTGCTTATTTTGGGAATAAATAGTTTTTTTCATGGCGAAAACCTCCTTATAGTCAATATTATACAACAAAAATGTCAAAATTGCAAATGTTTTTTGCGAAAAATAGTTATATAATAATAATGTGTTAAAATCACATATTTTGTAGAAAAGGTACAAATGGAAAATGAATATTGAATTACTTAGAAAATTGGATCCTGATTTGGCTGAATGCTTAGAGCTTGAAACCGCCCGTCAGGAGGGCAATCTTGAAATGATTGCATCGGAAAGCGCACAGCCTTCCATGACACTGGAGCTTGCGGGCAGCATTTTCAATAACAAGACCGCTGTCGGTAACCCCGGCAAGCAGAGACTTAAGGGCTCGCAGTACGTCGAAAAGCTGGAGCGACTTGCCGCAGATCGCGCATGTGAGGTCTTTGGTGCCGACCACGCTATCATGACCACCTATTCCAGCTCGGTGGCAAACTACTGTGCGTATTCCGCATTCCTCAAGCTTGGTGACCGTGTGATTTCGATGGATCCCTCTGCGGGGGCACATCAGACGCATGGCGGTGGAAAGAATATTTCCTCCAAGCTGTACGATTTCCGCTACTTTGGTCTCAACAAGGATACCCTGTTGGTGGATTACGACGAGGCAGAGCGCCTGACGCGTGAGTTTAAGCCCAAGATGATCATTGTTGGCTCGGCTGCTTACTCGCGTGACCTTGATTACAAGCGTCTTGCCGACATCGCACACTCCAACGGTGCCGTTCTGGTTGCGGATATCGCACACTTTACGGGACTTATCGCCGCAGGCATCGGCCCCGATCCCATTCCTTATGCAGACGTGGTCACCGCATCCACCACCAAAACGATGTGCGGACCTCACAGCGGCTTTATCATGTGCAAAAAGAAATTTGCAGACATCATTGATGCAAGCGTTTATCCCGATGTGGTGGCATCTCTGCACGTGCAGACCATTGCCGCTATGACCTACGCACTCAAAAATTCGCAAACACCCGAATTCAAGAATCTGATGCACCGTGTTGTCAAAAATGCATCCTTCTTCTGCGAGGAGTTGAAAAAGCGCGGCTTTGGAATTCTGACGGGCGGCACCGACTGTCATATGTTTGTGGCAGACCTTCGTCCCTTTGGTGTGGATTGCGAAAAGCTTGCCGATGTGATGCAGGAGGTTGGTATCACCGTTAACACCAAGGCGATCCCGTTTGACAAATCTCCCGTGGCACGCGGACTTCGTGCAGGCGTTACCGTCTTGACACAGCGCGGCTTTGACGAGGAGGCTCTGGAGGAGGTTGCAGATGTCTGGTATGCTTTGGCTACCCACGTGGACGATGCTGCCGTCATTGCCGATATGAAGGTCAAGGTTGCAAATCTTGCAAAGAGATTCCCGTTGCCCAACGATTGAGAAGCCGTTGACACGGGGACAAGCATTGATACATACTTTATAGTAAAACGCTTCTAAAAATCCGCGTATCAGCCAAAGGATGCTTTACCGTCCTCCCTGATCGGATCTGATATGGCAGCTCCAATAATTAAAAAGGACGGCGCAATGCACCCTGTAGGCAACGCGTTTATCAATAGATCACCGGACGCCTCCGGTTCTCCTCTTGATAGGGGAGAGAACAAATGGCGGCGACAACGACGTAATCTTGGCAAGTCGGTGGAAACGTATTGCAGATCAGTACGATTCCAATACCTGCGGGATCGTTTGATCTGGATCGTTGTTGTAAACGGCTTGCCCGGAACATAATCCGGGCGTGCGGCAAGTGGCTCCAATGCCCAAAGGAGGCACAAGCGGCGCGTTGGAAGGAAAGGAGGAGATTCCAACTAAAAACTTTCGGTTCCCCAATTCAAAAAAACAAATTTTAAAAAGGAGAAAACACATGAAAAACACGAAAAGACTGTTGTCCCTGTTGCTGGCTATCGTAATGATCGCGGGTATGTTTACCTTTATTACCGTGGGTACATCCGCTGCAGCTTGGGATGGCACCACCAAGACCGCACCCGATGGTGACGGTACTGAGGCGAATCCTTATAAGATCGCAACCGCAGAGAACCTTGCATGGCTCTCCGCACAAGTAAATGCAGGAACGGACTATGAGGGCAAGTTCTTCGTGCAGACCGCAGACATCGACCTTGGCAACAAGGCATTCACTCCCATTGGTTCTTACATGAAGCTGGCTGACATTCCTCCTGCTAAGGCAGGCGGCACGCCTTCTCCTGCAGATTACACAATCGGTGATCTCCAGGTAGGCGAGGGCTCTCTTGTATTCAAGGGCACCTACAACGGCGGCGGATTCAAGATCTCCAATGCAACCATCGCATCTGCTCAGAAAGATCCCATGCTGATGAACGACCAGGTTGATGCTAAGGAAACAATTGCCAATGCAATGTATCCCGCAGCACTCTTTGGTGCAGTTGCAAATGCTAAGATCATGAACGTTAACGTTTGCAACATCAAGGCAGGTACGCTTAAGGACATTGCTACTCCCGCTAACGTTACTGCAGCTGAAGGCGAGAATATCAAGTATGAGGACGTATTTGATACCTACTTTGCAGCAGCATTGGTTGGTATGTGTCTCAGCTCCGAGATCGACGCTTGCTCCACCGACGCAAACTGCGCAGCAGTTGGCGTTGTTGCAGGCGGTATGATCGCAGTTGTTTCTTCCCGTACCAAGGTTACCCGCTGTGTCAACAACGGTTCTTCTACCGCTGAGTGGTGCGCAGGTGGTGTGATCGGTGGTGGCGGACCTGAGCTGGTTGAGCTTTGTATCAACAACGGTTCGGTTAACATTTACAACATCGTTACTCCCAAGTACATCTATGCGGGTGGTATTCTCGGTCACGGCTTTAGCCACGATGACCTGACTGCTGAGGGTCAAACTCCCTTTACTGTTCGCTATTGTCTCAACTCCGAGACTGCAAAGATTGATGCTAAGTTGTTCTGCACCACCGATAAGGCTCGTGCATATCTGGGCGGTATCATCGGTAACGAGGGTCTGTCTACTGCAGCTTACACCTTCCTGCACTGCTATAACATGATGCCCGCATTCAATATCACCAGCAACGGTAACTTTGCTGAGAAATATTGTACCGGTGCTATCGTAGGACAGGTATCCACTACTGCAAACGCAAACGTTGCAACTATGGATCACTGCTTCTCCGTGAAGACTGTTAGAAACGTTGCTGACTTTGACACCTCTATCGCTGCTTATGAAACCAACAGAAACGTAAAGTTTTCTGATTCCGAAGATTTCTTCCTTGGCGGTCTGGTAAACATGCGCGGTGACGCAGCAGGCGGAAACTACTGGAAGAAGATCAAGACCGTTACCGGCAAGTACACCTCTCAGTACGGTCTCACCGTAGATGAGATGAAGGAATTCGCACGTCAGTGCGCAGACGCTCTCGATGCACTGTTTGGTGACGTTACCACTGTTGACATTGAGGACATTCTTCCCATTCCCGTTACCACCGACATCAACTACGTTGGTTGCCAGGAGACCGTTGCGGCAAACGGCAAGTTCAACGTACGTTTCATCGTTACTCTTGACTATGCAACCTACCACGAGTACGGTCTGTACGTTAAGGTAAACGATCAGGAAGAGACCAAGGTTGCAGCTACCAAGACCATTGGTAAGATCATGGCTGGCGAAAAGCAGTACACTGCACTGCAGCTTGGCGGTCAGAACCGTGCATACACCATCGCGGTAAAGGATCTCGCAGCAACCGGCGACAACAAGATCACCATTACTCCTTACTACATTGATTCCGAGGGCGACCGCGAGCAGCGCGCAATTGCTTGGAACATTGATTACAAGGACGGTGCATACGTTGAGCAGCACTACGAGGGCTGGACTCCTCCCATCTTCCCCGAGGAAGACGTTCCCACAATTACCAATCCTACCATCTACAACAACGTTGCAGGTGAAATGTGGAACGGTATTTACGACTTTGTAAAGCCCACCAAGGGT
>JAGANE010000083.1 GCA_017624395.1 Clostridia bacterium | reverse complement strand
GTGAAGGTGAAGGCACTACCACACCCCCCAAATATACTTGGGCAACACAGGGCGGTGACGGCACTGCTGCTTCTCCCCTGATCATCAACCAGACCAACTTTGTTGATTTTTATAACTACTATCTCCAGGGCGGCTGGAACGCATTTACGGAGGCTAACGAGTACTTTAAGCTTGGCTCGGATATCGTTGTCAATGAGGGCGATGCCGTAACATGGGGAACCACTGCACCCGCAGTTGTGTTCAATGCACCTATGAGCGAGTTTTTGGGAACTCTTGACGGTGACGGACACACCATTTCGGGCTTGTGCATCAAAACGACCACCATGCGTGCAGCACTGTTTAACCAAATGGCGTATGGCTCGGTTGTTGAGAATCTGCGCGTGACCAATTCCTATTTTGAATATGCTCCCGAGGGTGACGCAACATGGAACTACAACTCCGTGGCTACCATTGCGGCTCGTCTCAACGGCGGTCTGATTGAAAACTGCTACAGTGATGCTATTCTCGTATGCAACTATTCTACAAGCGCAACCGCTATCATGGTTGGTGGATTTGTCGGTATGGCAAATGAGGCTGATTCCAAGGTCAATGCCTGCGTATTTGCAGGTCAGATCGTTGCTCCCATGTGCCGCGCTGGCGGTATCGTCGGTACCAGCAACAACGGCGGAACCGACAAGGGCACCAGAAACGTACTGATTTCCAACTGCCTCAACCTTGGTTCTGTCAAGGGTGAGCGTGCAGGTGCTATTCTTGGTACCGATGAAAACTGTCAGAACAGTACGTCTGCAATCAATAAGTGCATTAACCTTTCCAAGGAGATTTACGTTGTCAAGAACGGCACAGAAACCCTTGCAAACTATCTCTACGGCGGCATTATCGGTTTGACGATCGATACCTACGTCATCGAGGAGTTTGCCACAACTGCTCCTGAGGGCGGTTTGACAGGTATTGTTGCAACGCATGGACATACTACAGGTGTTGATGTAGATGCTGAATGGGCTAACGTTACCACCACCACAAAGACACTGGCTGAATTCCTGGCACTTACCGCAACCGATTTTGCAGATTGGAACTTTAAGGCAAATACAATTCCTTGTCCCATCGAGGGCTTGGAGATCGCTCTTGCCGATTATCTTACCAAGTGGGGCATTACGCTTAACTAATTTGATCTTTAACGGATAACTCTGTATCAATCGAGAGGATCCGTGTCCATGGGGAGCAATATCTGCTCCCCATGGGTGAAAAATATGATTTTATTAAGACAATATCATATTCGCTTTGCTATTGTCTTAATAAGGTTATATAAAAAAACACATAAGGAGTATGAGTATGAAAAAAACAATGTACACCAAGCCCCATGCCGAAATGGTATTGCTGACAAAAGAAGATGTGATCCGCACCTCGGGAATTGCTCGGGCGGCAGACGATACCAACGGTTTGCCGACCGTTTCCTGGAAATCCTGATCTTGAAAGCGCACAATACGACGGAGGAAAATACAATGAAGAAATTTTTATGTCTGATACTAACCGTAATTCTGTTGCTTACCACAGCAGTAATTCTCCCTGCCTCTGCAACCGAGACGTCAACGTCTCAACATCCCGATACCTATATCGCACCTGTGTTTTACGGTGTGCAGTTTGCGGCTGGGACTGCGGCAAATACGCAAAATATTCGTTTTGTTTCGGTTCTTCCTTCTTCCGACGGGGAAGTAGTTGGCTATGAGATTTACGCAAAATACAAGGATGAAACCGTTACCAAGTACGTAGAGTACAGTGTGGATCAAAATGATGCACAAATGGAAACCAACACCGTTTATTCATCGGTAAGGTCAGGCAATTTCGCTGCAAAGACCGCAGATGAGCTGGGCACCGAAATGGGTATTGAAAATCCCTATGGAATTATGGCAATTGCCATCAACGGCGTGCCCTCCAATCAGGAAATTCGCCTTTACGTTCACACCTACGTCAAGGTGGATGGCGAGGTCATGGACGAGGCGATTTTTACGGGCTTTAAGGTTGACGGCAATACGGCTACTCTGATCTCCACAAGCGAGGAGCTGTACAATCAGGGCGGTATGGGTACGAAGGAATATCCCTACGTGCTGACACAGGAAAATTTTGAGGCATTCTATAAGAAATATAGCAGTCAAAACTTTTCTTCCAAAGAGTATTTTTCTTTGGAGAGCGATGTAAGCATTACCATGGACACAATTGCACCGATCGGTAACTTTTTAGGAGATTTCAACGGAAACGGACATACAATCTCGGGCCTGAGGATCAGTGGTACAGGTCACGCAGGTCTGTTTGCAACGTTACATGAGGCAAGTGTTTCCAACCTTCGCTTGATCAATACTACGATTACAAGCAGTGGTGTGGGTTATACCCGTATTGGCGGAATTGTAGGAAATATGCAATGTGGTTCTACAATCAGCAACTGTTACGTGGAAGCAACCGTAACAGCTACCGGCGCGGCTGACACTGTTTCGGCAGGCGGTATTGTTGGAATGTTGAATTCAACTCCTAAGTGTGTCATTGAAAACTCTCAATTTTACGGTACGGTAACTTGTACGGCGGGTAATGCGGCAGGTATCGTTGGAAAAGTAAACAATGGTACTGCAGGACCGGATATTACCAATTGCACTTTTGGTGGCACCGCAAGCGGTAGAGTGGCTGGGTATATTTTGGGAATGGTAGAGGCTGCAGACTGTAGCGTTACAAATTGCGTGATCGACCGAACTTGCGGAAGGGGTACGCTAAGAAGAAATATCGGAATCATGAATACAAGTGGTTTCAAAGGTACAATCGGACACGTTGATAACCTTGGTTGCACGGTTAATAACGTAACGGTGAATTCCAATGATAGCCATTCTATGTATCTTGCAAAGGGGTATGATTTGTCCCCTCAAATAACGTTGATCAACTCTATGTCACCAAGCTACGGATTGACCTCTGACGGAAAAGCGATCCCGTGGGTACAGGGCGGATGTACCGACGGAACCTATTACTACTATTTTATGATTACAGAGGATTCGAGCAAATGTGTGATATTAAAGTATGATATTGCAAATCAGACCATGGTTTCAAAGAGCGAGGAGCTTGATTTGGGACACGCAAATGATGCCGCATACAACCCCAATAATCAAACAATCGCCGTTGCTGATTGCAAAGGAAAAAATATCATTCATATTTTGGACGCTCAAACGCTGAAACTGAAGGAAACAAAAAATCTTGGATCCGAGGTTACCGCTTCCATTACGTACGATAATATTTACCAACAGTATCTTGTTGTAGGCTATCAAAACAATTATGTGTATGTCTATGACAATGACTTTAACTATGTAAAAACGATTACAAGCTTTGGTGTCAGTCAAGGTATTTACGATGGCGAGTATTCCATGCAAGGCGTATTGACCGATGGAATTTATTTGTACATTTTGGAATGGCACGGAGGCTCCAGATGGAAAAATGAGAATGTTACGATTGAAGGAGAGGTCAGCTCCCGTATTTTGGTGATGGATTTGTCTACGGGTGAGCTTGTGGAAACGGTAGAGCTGGGGATCAAGCGCGAAGTGGAAAATCTTATCGTATGGAACGGTAGCTTCTACATCGTTTGCAATAACCTATCTTGGAACGGTGCGGAATGTTACCGTGTAAATATCGTTCCCGAAGGTGCCCCGACCGTTGACTCAGACGAAACAGGCCAACCGCAATACTTGTGGTTTGACTAGGAAAGTAGCGGAACCGCAGAGGATCTCTATATCATCAATCAGCAAAACTTTTTGACGTTTTAGGAGAAAAAAGTGATGAATAAAAAAGCTTATGTAAACATGAACGTAAAAAATCTGGTACGTGCCGTACATCGGGCGGAGTTTGACGTTACCCCACCCCCAATGAGTGTTATGGGGGGAAATTATCGTTATCAGCACGTACAGGGAGGCTGTGAAGCAAAGGGCTATCTTTATACCTGTATGATTACCGCAAATCCGAATGAGCCGAAATGTTGTATTTTGAAGCAAAATATTCAAACAGGAGAATTGGTTAGTTACAGTGATGAAATGTCACTCGGACACGCCAACGATGCGACCTATAATCCCGATGAAAATACGATTGTGATATCTCTTTGCGACGGCACAACTCGAATGGCGATTCTTGATGCTGATACGCTGAAGCTCAAGGAAATCATCACGTTGGAGGGGCACGTTCTCTGTAATATTCACTACGATCCGGTTACCAAAATATACATTGCAGTGGCAGTGCAATGTGAGGCTATTTACGTATATGATAAAAGTTTTCGGCTGATCAAGCAGTTTAACGGCTTTATGAATCGTGGACCTGTGCGCGATTACAGTATGCAAGGGGCGATGACCGACGGCGTTTACGTTTACGTATTGGAGTGGCACGGTGGAAAACACTGGGCAGAAACTAACGTAACCGATGAGGCAGACGTAAAATCTGATTTTATTGTATTTGATTTGGCAACGGGAGAATGTGCAGGAACGATTGAGCTTGGAATCAGGCGTGAGATCGAGTACGCAACCTATCTAAACGGTAAATTTTACGTTGGCTGCAACAACATCAGATGGGATGGACTTGAGGTCTATGAGGTTGAGATTGTTGCATCGGAAAAAGATTGATTTTTTGTGTTTATTGTGTATGAGAGTGATCATAAAAAGGAGTTGGGTTAAATGTTTTCATGTTCTAAGTTCCCACATCGTTGGGGGCACTCTCCTGATTATAGAGTAGTTGTCAACGGTCAGGAGGTTCCCGTCTATACTTGCCGAGTTTCCTCATATCCGTTCAACACGCTTTGGCCGGGACATCAACGGCCAATTGATCAAACAGAAATTGTTTCTTACGTCAATCTGGTGTCGGATGAGGAGCTTTGCATTGAGGTGGAGCCTTTGAGCAAGAGCGTTGACGGAAAGGTTATGGTAAAGCCCTATTCCAAGGGGATCAAAGCGCAAAAGCATGAAAATAAAATCATATTTTCCATCAAAGAGCATGGCGGATACGTGCTTGAGATCGATGATTACCACGGGTTTCTTTATATTCTCAACAACAAGCCCGTAGTATGCGAGGATCCCAACGCCGTAACCTATTTCTTTGGCAAGGGTGTGCATTTTCCGGGAAAGATCAAGCTTGGCTCCAATGAGAGCATCTATGTTGATCAGGATGCACTTGTTTACGGCTGTATTTTTGCCGAGAATGCCGAGAATATTCATATATACGGTAACGGAGTGTTTGACGATAGCGGTGAGGAGCGCTTTTGCGAGCCTTGTTATGAACCGTATACAAACGGAAACTTGAAGCTCTACGATTGCAAAAATATCCGCATAGAGGGTGTAGGGTTTACCAATTCTGCCATTTGGTGCATCAATCTCTTTCATTGCTTTGACGTGGAGATCAATGCGATCAACGTGTTTGGACAATGGCGGTACAATACCGATGGCATTGATGTTGTAAACTGTCAACGCGTGACGGTCAAAAACAGCTTTATCCATTCGTTTGACGATACGATCACCGTAAAGGGAATCGACCGATATGCCTATGAAAGCAATCGGGATATGCTTTTTGAGCATTGTGTATTGTGGTGCGATTGGGGAAAGACCTGCGAGATCGGTCTTGAAACCGCAGCCCCCGAGTATGAAAATATCATTTTCCGCGACTGTGATATTTTGCGTGCGGGGAATACCGCATGCGATATTCAAAACGGAGATTGCGCACAGGTGCATGATATTACTTTTGAAAATATCCGCGTGGAATTGGAAAGCTTTTATACGCCGTATGTGGTGCAAAGATCCGAGGATCAGGTTTATAACAGGCATGGCGAAATCGAGATTGCAAGGATCTTGTGCATCAAAAATAAACGCTACCGTGAAAAGCATGCTTTCTTGGGCTTTACGCATGAAGCGAACAGTGAGCTACCAATTGGGGACAGCCGTTATGCGAGTGTCCATGATATCAAGCTGAAAGATATTCAGGTGTACTGTGACGAAAGGATTCTGCAGGATTATGGCACGCAGTGTGTCATTTTGGAGGTTTACAATTTCATTCTCACTACCGAATATGGGGACATTACCGTGGAAAACGTTTCCCTGAACGGGAAAAGATTGTCTGTCGCAGATATGTGTGTAAAGGTAGAGGATAAGCTGCTTCAGAGCATCATGTTTTGTTAATTGATTGTAAAGCCAAAAACAATCAAAGGATACTTTGAATAACAGAAAGGATTTTTTATGATAAACATCAATCAAAATACCGTATCTGCCGAAAATCAAATGATCAATTCTTCGGAAATCAGTTTTTTGGGAGATCCGAATGCACCTGTTAAAATCCTAATTTTGGGGAATTCTATCACAAGACACGGCCCCAATGAGGAGATTGGTTGGCACGGGGATTGGGGAATGGCGGCAAGCGCGCCCGAAAAGGATTACGTGCATCTTTTGTATCAAAAGCTTGGGCAAGCGGGCAAGAACGTGTATATGAGAATTCGTCAATCCGCATATTGGGAAAGACATTTTCGTGAGGATGATGTTTTTTCCTATTTTACGGAGGAGCGGGATTTTTCCGCGGATTTTGTGATTTTTCGTCTAGGCGAAAACGTTCCAAAGGATGCAAAAGAGCAATTTGGGGAGCATCTTGTTAAATTGATAGATTATCTTTGTCCCACCCATGGAAGGGTGTTATTTACAACCTGCTTTTGGGAGAATCCCATCGTAGATCATGCCATTGTTGCCTTTGCCAAGACGCGCAAGGAGCCTTGCATCGATTTGCGTTACACCGATGAGAGCATGATGGCACTGGGAAAATTTGAGCATAAAGGCGTTTCCATGCATCCAAGTGATTCGGGTATGGAAATGATTGCGGAAAAAATTTTTTGCGGGTTGTCAAAAAACTATTTGATCGGCAAATAAATCAATTGTAAAAAGGACGGTTTTATGAAACTATCAATTGACAACGGCATGCTGATAGCACGCTTTGGTGTATTTGAAAGCGCGCGTATGATCAAGGAGGCAGGCTTTGACTGCGTCGATATGACCTATTATACTGTGCCCGTAGATTCGCCGCTTCTTGACGACGGCTATCGCGAGTACGCGATCAAGCTCAAGGAATACTTCGATGAGTTGGGCTTGGAATGCAATCAGGCACATGCTCCCTTTGTATTTGCCTACGGAGATCGCTTTACCTTGGAGGATCCGCATTACCGTGCAATCGTGCGTTCTGTCGAATCGGCGGCAATTTTGGGTGCCAAGGTGATCGTGGTTCATTCGGTAGGGCGTCGGCAGCGGGACGATGTTCTGTTTGACAGAGCGTATAATCTGGATTATTACAGAAGCCTGATCCCATACTGTGAAAAATTCGGAATCAGGATCGCGGTGGAAAATCTGTTTGAGTACGGTCGGAATGGCAAATTTGTCGGCAGACTCAGTACCCCCGAGGAGCTTTCCAAATTTGTTTCGGAGTTGGATTCTCCTTGCTTTTGTGCCTGCTTGGATACAGGACACGCGTCTTTGACGGGAGTAAAGCCCGAGGACTTTGTTGCGGGCATGCGTGCCGATCTGTTGCAAGTGCTACACGTACACGACGGCGATTATCTGGGCGACAGACATACTCTGCCATATATGATGAATTTTGATTGGGAAAAGATTATGGGGGCGTTAAAGAAGATTGGTTACGATGGTGAACTGACCTTTGAGATCTTAAATTATTTCCGAAATATTCCGAAAGAGCTGATTCCCGAGGCCTTGCGCTTTGCCGAGAAAACGGGAAGATATTTGATTGGTATTTATAAAAACTCGTAAAAGATTAAAAGTGAATCGACAAAAAAGCAACGTTACAAGCAAAAAATGTAGATATTAAGAGGATTAAAATGGACAAAAAATATGTGAATTTTAATGGTTGTGCAGATGATACGGTAGCCTTTTTAACACGCGAAGCGTTAATGGATAAAGCACTTTGGAAAAAATTTGTGCAGGTCTTTCGTGAGCAGCAAGATGGTACAAACTACGGTTGGCGCGGTGAATATTGGGGAAAGATGATGCGCGGTGCGGCAATGGTATATGCCTATTCGCGTGATGCAGTATTGTACGAGGTCCTTTGCGACACGGTACGCGATCTTTTAACGGTTGCCGAGGCGGATGGACGCGTGTCGTCCTATTCCCGCGATACCGAGTTTACGGGCTGGGATATGTGGTGTCGCAAATACGTGATACTCGGTCTGCAGTATTTTTACGATGTTTGTGAGGACGAGCAACTCAAGTCCGCGATCATACCGTTTATGTGTGGCTGTGCCGATTATATTCTGCAAAAGGTTGGTGACGGAGAGGGGCAGCTTTCGATCAACGAGACCAGCGTCAGTTGGGGCGGTTTGAATTCTTCGTCGATTTTGGAGCCGATCGTGCGCCTGTATCGTTTGACAAAGAAGCAAGCATATCTCGATTTTGCAACTTATATTATCGAACAAGGCGGTTCACAGTATTGCAATATTTTTGAGCTTGCATACGAAAATAAGCTCTATCCCTACCAATATGGTGTCTCCAAGGCGTATGAGATGATTTCTTGCTTTGAAGGTTTGCTTGAATACTACGAGATTACGGGAAATGAGAAATATAGAACTGCGATCGTCAATTTCGGAAGAGCTATGATTGATTCCGAGGTCACGGTGATAGGTTGTATCGGTGCGACGCACGAGTTGCTCGACCATGCGAAAAATCGACAGACGGTTAAGATCGATGAGGTTCGGCAAGAGACCTGCGTGACCGTTACGTGGATGAAATTTTGTGCACGCCTTTTAAAGCTGACGGGGGATCGAGTCTTTGCGGATTGCGTAGAGCAATCCTTCTTTAACGCTTATCTTGGGGCACTCAATACCAAGCATAAAGTGAACAGACGGTATCTGGAACAAAAATTTGTGCAAAAAATGAACACGTACTACAAGGATACCTTTTTGCCGTTTGACAGCTATTGTCCGTTGATCCCCGAAAAACGCGGTTGGAAGATAGGAGGATGCCAAATGCTGTCGGATCATACCTATTACGGCTGTTGTGCTTGTATCGGTGCAGCGGGCGTGGGAAGTTATCTTGAAACTGCGGTGATGTGCGATGGAAAAAGTGTTACCGTCAATTTCTTTGAATCCGGAACAGTTGATTGTATATGCAACGGAAAAGCCGTGCATTTGTCTATTCAAACGAAATATCCAACCAATGGAATGGTGAAAATTTCTGCTAACGCGGAGACTGCGTTCGAATTGAAAGTTCGTATTCCTGCATGGTCGAATGATACCAAATTTTCTGCTCCTTACAAAGCAGAAAACGGATATGCCGTGTTGCGGATAGAAGAGGGTGAGAGTGTGTTGGAAATGACACTTGACATGCGTATTCGTGTCACTAAGCCGATTGTATGGGAGACAGATCGCGTATGCACCAAGAGTGTAGTCACTCCCACGGGATATAATGCGGTATTTGAAGAAGTTCGTCACAGTCCCGCTGACGATGCGTATATTTCTCTGTCGCGCGGGCCCTTGACGCTTGCCGCAGATTCACGTATGGGAAAGGATGCAAGCTCTGCGTTTTCTTTCCAAAAGAAAGATGGAGTCATCACTTGCCGTGTGTGCGATAAAAACGAGATTGTAGACGGTAAAAAATGCAGGATCAAGTGCGAGTTTATCTCCGAGACAGGCGAAGTATTTTATTTGATCGATTATGCCTCGGCAGGTCGTGATTGGGAGACTGAGATCGCAGCTTGGTTGCCGACTGCGGCAAATTGACGGTGTGTTAAAATGAAAAGACCTTGTAATCCGAACCATTACGGTTTAGATGCAAGGTCTTTTTGTATTCAAAATCCTTTATATATCAAGGACTTTGGGGGATTTCAATATTGGATTTGTCTAATAATTAATTTTGAAAATTCCTCAAATTTGTGTTGCAAATAAAAACACCTTCAATGATATGAATCAAGCTGTTCAAGATTTTTGGACAGCTTTTCTTTTATAGTAAGTAGCTTCGTGCTTGTTCGGCGTTCGATATCCATTCATTGAATGTGGGCGAGAATTATTATAGAATTCCATAAAAGTTGTTATGGAACGAAGCATATCTTTTTCAGATCGATAATCCTTACGATAGTTTGTGATAATTATTATCTTCATAATTCGATAGTCGTTTTGAAAGAAATGATTTGTGTTTTGTTTTATGAATTTTTAGTATCAATAAAGTCGGACGCAAAGAACTATGATATTCTTTCACAGAATATTGCGTTTTCTGCTTTAAATAACGAAGAGTATGCTTTTTGTGAATACATATATGGAATTTTAGTCAAAAATAAAGATTTTTCATTTTTGGATAAAAGTATGTTTGAAGTAAACAGAATGATAGCTTTAAAACAACAGGGAAAATCAATACAAAAGTGGTTGGATGGTTTTGATGTTTCAGCAATGCAGACACAATTTGCGATT
>JAGANE010000082.1 GCA_017624395.1 Clostridia bacterium | reverse complement strand
CCTACGGCTCGCGCTTTCGTGCAAGCGCGAAAGTTCGGCAAGCTCAAGATGACACGGGCGGTCGTAGTCGAAACCCGAACGGCAAACCGCCAAAGCGGTTTGGATCTCGCGGGAAGAAGAAATGAAAACGTTTAGATGTTACAACATACTACCTTGACCGTAGTATTTATGCGGCTAGAAAAAACCTTAAATTCTCACAATAAAAAATTCTGTGCAAGCTTTTAAGGGGGTGTGGGGAAGCTTTTCTCTGAAAAGTTCCCCCACGAAAACCGTGCCGCCGCGTTCCCGCGCTCCTGCGTTTTATATCAAGCGGAAGCCTGCGTTGGTAAGGGTACTTTTAATTTGAGAGATATGGTCAAAGTTACGGGTTTCCAGGACGATACGGAGGTAGCATCCGTTGACGTTTGAACCGGGGTTGGCGCGTTCATGATGCACCGAGATCACGTTTCCGCCGAGATCGGCAATGATCCGCGAAACGTCCTTGAGCTGTCCGGGCTTATCCACCAGCTCGATCATCAATTGGCAGGTTCTTCCCGACATCAACAAACCGCGATCGATCACACGCGAAAGAATGGTGACATCGATATTGCCGCCCGAAAGCAGACAAACCACCTTTTTTCCCTTGACGTCCACCTTACCAAACATTGCCGCCGCAACCGCCACGGCTCCCGCGCCCTCGGTGACCAGCTTGTGCTGCTCCATGAGTGCAAGGATCGCCGCAGAGATCTCGTCGTCGGTGACGGTGACGATCTCGTCCACGTATTTGCTGCAAAGCTCGTAAGTCAGGCTCCCCGGCTTTTTGACGGCGATACCGTCGGCAATGGTGGAAACGCTTGCAAGCTCCTCCAATTCCCCATCACGGATCGAGTTTGCCATAGAGGGGGCGCCGCTTGCCTGCACACCGTAGACCTTGATATCGGGGCGCAGGGCTTTGACGGTGTAAGCAATACCCGCAATCAGTCCGCCGCCGCCAATCGGAACGATAACGGCATCCATATCGGAAAGCTGATCGATCAGCTCCAGACCAATGGTTCCCTGCCCCGCAATGACGTCCTCGTCATCAAACGGATGAATAAAGGTATAGCCTTTTTCGTCGCGCAGCTGAAGTGCCTTGCGGTAAGCATCATCGTAAACGCCCTCCACAAGACAGACCTCGGCTCCGTAGCTCTTGGTTGCCTCCACCTTGGAAATGGGCGCACTGTCAGGCAGACAGATCACTGCCTTGATGCCGTTTCTCTGTGCCGAAAGCGCAACGCCCTGCGCGTGGTTTCCCGCCGAGCAGGCAATGACGCCGCGCGCCTTTTCTTCCTCCGAAAGACGCGACATCTTGTAATAAGAGCCGCGCACCTTGAAGGAACCCGTAATCTGTAAATTCTCGGTCTTTAGGTAGATCTGCGCCTCCGAACAAAGCTTGGGCGCGTAGATCACATCGGTTTTGCGAATTACGTTCTTCAGCGCGTAGCTCGCACGGTATACGTTGTCAAGTGTTATCATGTTTTTTCTCCTTTTTTGAGAGAATGAGTTGCGTGGGGGAGGCGATTTTCTTGGGGAAACTTTTGAAAAAGTTTCCCCAACGTGCTTGCACGTTTTCCCTTCTCAAAACTTTCACTGAATTTTTTATTGTGGTTAGATAAAGTTCATCGACAGACGGTAGGTGCCGACGAAAAGGCGTACACCTTCTTTTCAAGAAGGCGGGACCACCAACCCTGCCACCCCTCCCGTAAAAGTATCTTTGACGAAGGCAAAAATGCTTTTCACTTGCCGCTTGCTACAAAACGGGACGTCGGGGACGTCGCCCCCT
>JAGANE010000081.1 GCA_017624395.1 Clostridia bacterium | reverse complement strand
CGGCATGTGTACGAATAAATATCCCACCGCGTCTCCTACAAAAATCCAACAACCGATCAAATTTTTTCGCCTCCCCTCTTTCCTTTTGCAAAAAAATATGGTACAATATTTGCAGAGCAAATATTACAGAAACGAGGACCCTTTCCCATGAATATTTCCAAGATCCTTTCCAAATGCGATCACACCCTGCTTGCGCAAACGGCAACCTGGGACGAGATCCGCGCCATCTGCGACGACGGCATCCGCTTTTCCACCGCATCGGTCTGTATTCCCGCCTGCTACGTCAAGGCTGCCAAGGAATACGTGGGCGATAAGTTGAAGATCTGCACGGTCATCGGCTTCCCCAACGGCTACTCCACAACCGCGACCAAGCTGTTTGAATGCCGCAACGCCATAGAAAACGGCGCGGACGAGATCGACACCGTGATCAACGTAGGACATCTCAAATCGGGCAGATACGATGAGATCCTTGCCGAATTGAAGGGACTGAAGGAGATCTGTCGGGATAAAATATTAAAGGTAATCATTGAGACCTGTCTGCTTACCGATGAAGAAAAGATCAAAATGTGCGAGCTTGTGACCGCATCGGGTGCCGATTATATCAAAACCTCCACGGGATTTTCCACGGCAGGTGCAACGCCGCACGACGTCAAGCTGTTTGCCGAGCATATCGGAGACGGAGTGAAGATCAAGGCGGCAGGGGGGATCTCCTCGCTTGCCGATGCCGAGGCGTTTCTCGCACTCGGTGCCGACCGTCTCGGAACCAGCCGCATCGTCAAGATCGCAAAGAGTGAAGCCGCATCGGAAGGCTATTGAGGGGAGACGGCTATGAAGATCGATCAAAAGCAAAAAGAAATCCTTGTTGCACGCGCAAAAGAGGCGCGGAGCAAAAGCTATTGCCCGTATTCGGGCTTTGCGGTGGGCGCGGCACTTTTGACGCAGGACGAAAGGATCTACACGGGTGCAAACATTGAATCCGCCTCTTACTCCCCTACCGTTTGTGCCGAGCGTGTTGCGTTTTTTGGAGCGATCCACGACGGCGCGCGTGACTTTTCCGCAATTGCCGTGGTGGGAGGCGAGTCAGATAAAGCGATCTCCTCGTTTTGTTCTCCCTGCGGTGTTTGCCGTCAGGTCATGTCGGAGTTTTGCAGGGATGATTTTTTGGTGATCCTCTCCGACGGAAATCAAATTACGGAGATCACGATGGAAGCTCTGCTTCCCGCGCGCTTTGCGCTCAAAGAAACCGAAAAAGGAGGCAAGGCATGAGAATTTACGATGTAATTGAAAAGAAAAAGCACGGAGGGGAGCTTTCCAAGGAGGAAATTTTTGAAACGGTTTACCGATATACCGCAGGAGAGCTTCCCGACTACCAGATGTCGGCGCTGATGATGGCAATTTGGTTTTGCGGCATGAGTGACCGCGAAACCTTTGACCTGACCGAGGCAATGGCAACGTCGGGGGAAACGGTGGATCTTTCCGCCTTTGGAGATCGCACCGTTGACAAGCATTCCACGGGTGGCGTTGGCGACAAGACCACCTTGATCGTTGCTCCCATCGTTGCCGCCGCAGGCGGAACGGTGGCAAAAATGAGCGGTCGCGGACTTGGGCATACGGGAGGAACGGTGGATAAGCTGGAGTCCTTTCCGGGATTTCGCACCTCCCTCTCCCCTGCCGAATTTGTCAATCAAGTGCGTACACACGGAATTGCCGTGATCGGACAAAGTGCCGACCTTGCCCCAGCCGACAAAAAGCTATACGCCCTGCGCGACGTGACCGCCACGGTTGACTCCATTCCTCTGATCGCCTCCTCCATCATGAGCAAAAAGCTTGCGGCGGGAACGAGATCGATCGTTCTTGACGTCAAGTGCGGCAACGGCGCGTTTATGCGCACCCCCAAGGACGCCAAGCAGCTTGCCGAAACGATGGTACGCATTGGAACGGCACACGGACGGAGAACGGCGGCAGTCATCAGCAATATGGACATTCCGCTGGGACACGCCGTGGGAAATACCTTGGAGATCATGGAAGCCGTAGAGGTTTTGCAAGGGGGTGGACCGAAGGATCTACGAACGGTCTGTCTGACGTTGGCGTCTTTGATAATCGGGCTTTCGTGTCAAAAAAGTGCCGACGAGGCAAGCGTGCTGGCGCAAGAAATGCTTTCCTCGGGCAAGGCATATCAAAAATTTTGTGAATGGATCGCCGCGCAGGGTGGCGACGCATCCTACGCCAAGGATCCCACACGCTTTGGAATGGCAACCTGTCGCTTAGACATCATCGCCGAATCCGACGGCTACGTTGCTGCCTGCAACGCCGCCACCGTAGGAACGGCGGCTATGATGCTTGGTGCAGGCAGACAGACCAAAGAGGACGTCATTGATCACCGTGCGGGAATTCTGTTGTTTAAAAAGCCCTCCGACCACGTTGTACGCGGAGAAACACTTGCAACGCTCTATGCCGAGCGACAAGAGCTGCTATCTCCTGCGGCAACGCTTGTCAAGCAAGCGCTCACCTATTCCCCTACCCCCATTGTCACACCGCAGACAGTGTATGAGACAGTGACGGCAGACAAAATTTAAAATCATAACCAAAATCCCCGACCTCCCAAAAAGGAAGCCGGGGATTTTTCATTATTATTCACTTTCACGGCAATAGCTTTCCATCCCGTT
>JAGANE010000010.1 GCA_017624395.1 Clostridia bacterium | reverse complement strand
CGGCGGGAAGTTCTACGCTCATCAGTGCGTCCACAACCTTTTGGGACGGCTTTACGATGTCGATGAGTCTCTTGTGCGTACGATACTCGAACTGCTCACGGCTATCCTTGTACTTGTGTACTGCGCGAAGGATGGTAATGATCTCCTTCTCAGTGGGAAGCGGGATAGGACCGGAAACCTGTGCGCCGTTTCTGGTTGCAACCTCAACGATCTTCTTCGCTGCGGTGTCAATCAGAACGTGATCGTAGCTCTTAAGTCTCACTCTGATCTTCTCTTTGACTGCCATTTGTTTGCCTCCTTATCAAGATTTTCGCTTGTCTGCGGCGCGCCTTATATATAAAGGTAAGGATTCGTCCGCAGGCCGCGTTTTTGTAAGGCGGGCAATTCCTACAACACCGCCCCGTGCGTTTCTTTACCCTCCCGAAAAATACGGAGTTTGTTCCAACCAGTTCAGCCGGGAACTGTTCAGAACAAATTCCGGGGTTTTCGTTCAGCAAAGTCACACAAGGGACTCCGACGCACGTTTACGCCGTTTAAGCTTCGGAAATTACCTTTCGCCCGGTTCAACGGACATACTCCACGAAAATTACCTGCTTGGGCGTCCCCTTGCAGCAACCTTTCGCTTCATCGCATATCAAGCCTATATATTATAACAGATAACTCCAAAAATTGCAACACCTTTTTTATATCCATTTTGTAGAAATTTTAAAAAATCATCCAAAACAATTGTACAAATCAAACAAAAAACGCCTTAAAAACGCATTTTTTCATCATTTGGATCGAAATTTTGATCCGACTCCTTGAAAAAATCACCAAAAATCGCGCCTCTTTCAACAACACCTTTCCATGTGTATCTTATTTTTGAAAAAATTCCATAAAAAAGGAGTTTTTGAAAACTTTTTTCAGGAACCTTTCAAAACGTCACACTCTATTCATATTTTTGTTATATAATAAAAAGAACCGTTTAAAAGAATAAAAAATAAACGGTAAGATTTAAAGATCAAGGAACAAAAAAGATGAATAAAACAACCTGTTTCCGACTTGGCTTTGCGGTATGCTCCGTCCTTACGGCAATCCTGCAATGCCTTGCCGTCCTCCTCTCCTTTGAGGATGGCACAAACTACTTTGAAAACGGCGCGCTCCTACCGATCCTCGCCACGGTCTTTGCGATCCTCGGCGGCATCCTCGGTACCCTTTCCGCCTTTACCGCAGATCCCACAGCCCTTTCCAAAACCCCTTTTTCAAAATCGGTCTCCTTCTCTCCGCTCACCGTCGGATTTGCCGCAGCTGCGATCTTGCTCCTGCTCCAAGGCTCGGAGCCTTTCCCCTTTGTCACCGCAGTGCTTCTCCTGCTCGCAACGCTTTACGCGATCCTTGTCGAATTCCCAAAGCTGAGAGAAACGGTTCTTCCCACCTTAGTGGGCATGGTTGCCGTTCTGGCGCTCATCGCTGTCAACGCTTATTACTACTTTGACATGACCGTGGAAATGAATGCCCCCATCAAGGTGACCACGCAGCTCGGTCTGCTTTGCACCATGATTGCCCTGACGGGAGAATTGCGCTACCTGCTCGGCAAGCCCATGCCTCGGCTCTTTGTTGCGCTCTCCGCATGGGTCGTATCCATTGGCGCGCTTTCCGCGCTGTCGGTTCCGCTTGCCTATCTGGTTGGCAAAATTGACCGCATTGACTACGCCACAGGCGGACTTTTGGTGCTTTGCGCGGTACTGACCGCCCTTTTGCGCCTCAAAGCTCTGCTTTGCACCACCGCATCGGATGATCCCTCCGCTTCCCCGATCACAGACGAAACGACCGACGAATCAAACCGAAAGGATCCGACATGAACGCAAACACACGAATCCAATGGCTGCATAAAAAAATGACGATGAAGAGTTATCCCAATGCACAGCGCCTTGCCGAGCGATTTGGGATCTCGCACCGTCAGGCACAGCGTGATATGGACTATCTGCGCCGTGAGCTGGGCGCCCCCATTGCTTACGACAACAGTCGCAAGGGCTTTTACTATACGCAGGCATACGTGCTTCCCGTGTTGTTCAGCTCGGACAACGACGATTTGTATATGCCCGAGATCTTCAACGCAGAGGCGCGCGATCTTGCGGCGGACGAATCGATCATTCAGATGCAGATTCCCTACTCCGCCACCGTAGAGATCAAAAATAAGCTTACGGCGTTGGAGCTGAGCAATTACATCGTCGCCAAGCTACCGCAAAACCGTTACAGCTGTGAGTTCCATAGCATTGAAAAATTCATTGGACTTTTGCTCGCCCTGGATTCCGACTTTCGCCTGATCGAGCCGTATTGGCTCCGTGAGCGTCTTGTCCGCTCCGCCAAGCGCGTTTTGGATAACAATCAGGAGCCATTGGAATAAAGATTGACCGTTGCATTTTGTGCAACGGTCATTTCTTATTTTTTGTATGCTTCCACCGCGCGACGGATGTCAAATTCATTTTCCTCCAACAGCCGCTCCGCCTCCTCATACCTTACGTCAATCATATCGCAAACGATGCGGATCATACGGTCGCGCAGCTTGACGTTGGTGGGACGGAGATTGATCATCAGATTTTGATAGACGTGTCCGAGCTTGATCATCACCGAGGTGGAGATCATATTCAGAATCATTTTATGAGCGCTCCCCGCCTTCATTCTCGTCGATCCTGTAACCACCTCAGCGCCCGTATCGGGATGGATCGCAACATCCGCCAAAGCTTCAAGCAGAGTTCCCTCATTGCAGGTAAGAGCCACGGTAAAGGCACCGAGTTCCGAGGCATACTCCAAAGCTCCCAAAACGTATGCGGCGCCACCAGCCACAGAAATGCCGACCACACTGTCCAAGGGAGTGAGAGAATGTGACAAAAGATCCCCCCGTCCGCAAGCACGGTCGTCCTCAGCTCCCTCCACAGCCCGACGGATCGCGGTCTCTCCACCCGCAATGATCCCAACGACCAAGCCGTGCGGGACACCGTAGGTTGGTGGGCACTCCGAGGCATCCAATACACCAAGCCGCCCCGAGGTACCGCAACCGACGTAAAACAGCCTGCCTCCCTGCTTCATACGCGCGGAAATCTCGTCCACCGCACGCCCAACCGCGTCCAATTCACGCTCTACCGCGTAAGCCGCCGCAACGTATTCGTCCTGCATCAGGTGCAGCATCTCCGACGTGGTCATTCGGTCGATCTGCATACTTTTCTCATTTCTCATTTCGGTTTTCAGCATAATACTTCCTCCTCTATCCCTGCAAGTAATAACGCCCCGTAAGCCATGGAGCGCTCACAAAGCTCTATGCGATAGCGCGATGCATCCTCGCCAAGACATGCAACAAGGATCGGCAGTAGCTGCTCCGATGCGTGGGCGATCCCTCCGCACAGCGATACGCGAATGCAACCGCCTGTTTCCATCCGTCTTGCCGCGGCACGGATCAAATCGGCAACCGCACCAAGATTTTTCAAAAGGATCTCCCGCGCCACACTATCGCCCGCCTCAAATGCTTCAAAAACCAACGGTGCATAGCTCGCGATCCTGCGTTTTCCACCCTCGTAAAAGGTGGAAAGAGACTCCAGAATACTCGGCGCACCGCACCGATGAAGCACAAGAGAGGTCAAAAGTGTTTGCGCACCGTCTCCCGCTTCGTCTCGTAGGGCGGCAAGAATCGCATCCCGTCCCAACGCAAAGCCGCTGCCCGCATCTCCAAACAAATATCCATATCCGCCCACGCGATATAGCTGTTCCGCGCATTGCGCAAAGGCAATTGCCCCCGTACCAAGGATCACGGCAATTCCGTCCGCCTTACCCAAAGAGGCGGCAACGGCATTTTGCGCATCACTTCCGTTTTCCGCACGACCAAAGCCATACCGCGCAAGGTGACCTGCAATGCGCGAGCGATTTTCACCCGTGATCCCTCCCGCAATGCCTGCAAACACCGATATTTTACGCAACGGGATCGTTCCGCAGACTTCCAAAATTCCATCATTCAAGAGCCCGAGACAGGTATCCATACCCACGTCGTTGGGACTGGAGGCACCAAGCACCACGCGTCGGCAGACGTTACCGCAACGGTCGGCAAGCACAAATTCGGTCTTGGTTCCGCCACCGTCAATCCCAAGAAAATATTGAACCTCCGAGGTCTCGGACATCAATTCGTCAATACTTGTCTGCAAGACAAGTGAAAGCAGCGGCAAAAGCGCACTCGGTGGCAAGCCACCGCCTCGCTCCCATTTGTTCACCGCCTTTTCGGTATAGCCGATCCGCTCCGCCAACGCTTTTTGCGTCAAGCCAAGCTCGCGCCGCCTCCTCCTAAGATTTTTTGCAAAGATCTCAAAATATTGCTCCATCATGATCCCCCTCGCCTTCCAAAACTCTCCTATACGGATATTATACCTTATTTTTTTGTCTTTTGCAACCCATAAATTGTAGATTTTCAAAAAAGAAACTCCACAATCCGTGGAGTTTCAAAAAGGTAATCAATTTCATTTAAAAAACATAAGATGCTTTATATCTCAATCTCGCAGCCGTCAAATGCCACCTCAATGCCGTGTGGCTTCATACGTTCCACAAGCTCGTAATGTGAGGTATGCAGAGTTCTTGCCATATGACTGATCCAAAACCTGCTTACGTATTTTTCAAGCGCGGCCTTCATTTCAATCACCATATGGAGATTATTATGCTCAAATATTCGGTAATCCCCCGGAACATCACCAACCGTAGCGTCCAAAATTGCCAGATCGATCCCACAGCTTCTGATTGCACTGATCTCATCATACATTAACCAAGCGCCGTCAAGCCCGTAAAAAAGGCTTTTTGTTCCGTCCGAGATGATAAAATGGACAGCATCGCTACAAGTGGCATGATTGGCTTGCAACGCAGTGATCGTATATCCGTCTACCGTTAACACCTCACCTGCGCCCATTGGATAAAAACGGGCATCAGACAAATAGCGAACGGTATCTTCGTTGTAATGGTCGGAATGCTTATGTGTATTTACGATATATTTGATCTCATCAAAGCGCTTTCCAAAGCACTGCAAAGCATTGGGAACGTCGGCGCCGGGATCGATCAGCAGGCAATCGTCGATCAACACAGAGGAATTGCGTCTGAAGCCCTCAATATCCTTATGCTTTTGAAACTTCCAATCGGCAGCTCCTGTTCCCAAAAAAGTAATTTTCATAAAGATCATGCCCCTTTCCGTTTCGCTATCTTGGTAGCATCATTATATCATAAAATCAACTCCTTTTCAACCTTAAAATATATAAATTTTATAAACGGCTTGAAAAGCCATTGCATTTGTGATATAATCATCGCAGATCCGTAAAAAACGTATTTGTAAGGATATGATTCGAATTTAAGGAGCACGCAATATGAAAATCTTCAATTGTAAAACCAACCACCTTACCTCCCCATTAGGCTTTGCCATGGACAGCGCCACTGTTTCTTGGGTGACTGAAAGTGATATTTCTCAAAGGCAGACCAAGGCACGCATTTTGGTAGCGCTGGATAAAGATATGACACAGATCGTTTACGAAATCACCCAAAACGACCTTTCCTGTACCGGCGTAAAGTTGCCTTTGACACTGACTCCACGGACAGTCTACTATTGGACCGTGCAGGTATGGGGAGACGGCGGTGACACCGCAGTTTCTGCCGTCAACTGCTTTGAGACAGGCAAGCGTGAAGAACCGCTGGCAGGTCAGTGGATCTCCCCTCCTTGGACAGAAAGCCCCTATATCCGCAAAGCATTCCATGCTACCAATGTAAAAAAGGCGCGACTGTACATCATAGGCTTGGGTCTTTATTATCCGGAGGTCAACGGCAAAAAGGTCGGCAACGATTTTCTGGCTCCCGGTTGTACCCAAATAGACCGCTTGGGGCAGATCTATACTTATGATTTGACCGACTATCTGCAGGACGGCAACAACGTTCTGGGTCTAATGATGGGCAACGGCTGGTACAAGGCGGCATTCGGAGCCTCCAAATCCCATCGGGCACAGACTCCCTTCATTGACAAATATCTGCTCAAGGCAGAGCTACGGCTGACGATGGACGACGGCACCGAGCAGATCATTACAACCGATGAAAGCTGGCGTTGTGCCCCCTCCCCCATTGTTGAAGACAGCATCTACGGCGGCGAGACGTATGACGCCCGCCTTACCATCGCACATTGGTCTGAGCCCTCATTTGATGACAGTGGCTGGGATACCATGATCGCTACGAAAGCAGAGGGTGTTGGGGAATTGGCAGACCGTCTCTCTCTGCCCATCGTCATTAAAGAAACCGTCAAGCCCATTGAGATCATACATACCCCCGCAGGGGAAACAGTACTGGATCTGGGACAGAACATCGTCGGTTGGCTTTCCTTCAAGGTCAATGAGCCCATCGGCACGGCTATCAAGCTCCAGCACGGCGAGATTCTGCAAGACGGCTGCTTCTACAATGAAAATCTGCGCTACGCAAAGGCAGAATATACCTACATATCCGACGGCACCCAAGCTAAGGCAAGCCCCTATTTTACCTTCTTTGGTTTTCGATACGTAAAGATCTCCGGCAATACCAAGCCCATCGACCTGAATGATTTTTTGGGCTGCGTAGTCTATTCCGATCTGGACGAGACAGGCTTTTTCACCACCTCCGACGACCGCATCAACCGCCTGTATCTTAATGCCAAATGGAGCCAGAAGGACAACTTTTTGGATGTGCCCACCGACTGCCCACAGCGAGACGAGCGTATGGGCTGGACAGGCGACGCACAGATGTTCTGTAAGACCGCATGCTATAACATGGATACTTACGCCTTCTACCGCAAGTATCTGCGGGATATTTGGACCGAGCAGAAGGAATTTGGAGGGCGTGTCGGACACGTTGCCCCGTCCTTCTTCAGAGACTACAACACATTCAACGTCTTTTGGCAGGGCGGCTCCTGCGCATGGGGTGATGCCGCCGTCATTATCCCGTGGACTCTGTATGAGCACTACGGTGATACCGCCATCCTTGAGGAATGCTACTTGAGTATGACCGGCTGGGTGGACTGGATCGATCGGACTGTTTTGAACGGGGACGGTCTGTGGGAGCACGGCTTCAAGTTTGGTGACTGGCTGGCGCTGGACGGAAATTCCAATCAGAAAGATGACCGCTATGGCGGAACGGACACCACCTACGTAGCCTCCGCTTACCTAAAGTACTCTGCCCAGCTGGTAGCCAAAGCCGCCACCGTTCTGGGGCGCACGGAGGATGCCGCACGTTACCAAGCCATAAGTGACCGAACCAAGACCGCCATACAAAAAGCATACTTTGCCCAGGACGGCACGATCAGCATTTGCACCCAGACTGCTCACGTTTTGGCTCTGGCGTTTGACTTGGCAAAAAAGGAACATCGTCCCGCAGTCGGAAAAGCACTTGCAAAGCTTTTGGAGCAGAGCAATATGCACCTGCAAACAGGCTTTGTTGGAACCCCCTTCCTCTGCCATGCGCTATCGGAGGCAGGTTACACCGAATATGCCTATACGCTGCTCTTTCAAAACGATTTTCCAAGCTGGCTGTATGAGGTGGACATGGGTGCCACTACCATTTGGGAACGTTGGAATTCCGTCCTGCCCGACGGCAAGATCTCCGGTACCGGTATGAATTCTCTGAACCACTACACTTACGGCAGTATTGTTCGGTGGATGTACGAGCATATATGCGGTCTGACCTTGACCACTCCCGGCTTTCGCAGCTTTCGGATCCGTCCGGAGCTCAACCATCGGTTCACCCACGTATCCATGTGCTACAACTCCCCCATGGGTACCATTAAGATCGGCTGGGAGCAGATCGACGGAGGATATCGGGTAACTGTTACCGTACCCTTTAACACAACGGCGGTTCTGGAGTTACCCGACAGACAGCCTACCACCCTGACCCCCGGTTGCCACACCTTCACCGTCTAATATTGCAAGCCGAGAAGGAATTGCCCAAAATCAACGGCATTCAGTTGAAATCAAAAAGCAGCTCCTGTTTCCGAGACTGCGCCTAATAAAATTTTTGACCTTATCCCAATATAAATCACAAAAAAACAAGATCAATCATCTGATTTGACCTTGTTTTTTTGTGATGGTTGCGCACAGCGTTCACAGCTTTTAATGATTTAAAGCTGCCTCTCTGTTTGTTGTACCATACAATTACTCCATTCCTCGCAGTCCTGCTTTTTCCAGCTCTGCGATCATAAAAGCAGGCTCGTTAGAGGTTATCAGCTCCGCGCCCAATTCCGCAGCGCGCTTCATATCTTCAATAGTGCGGATAGATGCACCGACCCAAGGGCGAACCCCATGTGCAATGAGAGCATCAAAATCCTTTTTCGGGTTAACCAAGCCTTCAAACGCAGGGGTGCCATCGGAGTTCTGATACTTACAAAGGCAGGCACAATAAAGCTTTTCGGGACGAATATCTCCAAGGATACTGTAGGGATAAAATCCGTGAAGACGAAATCGCCCGTCGTATTTTTCCTCTACGTACTGAAGTAGCTTTCCATCAAAGCTGTTAACAAAGCTACGCTCCCACAGACCATAGCTGTCAACCGTCTCAATAATCTTGTCAGCACACGCCTTTGCCCATTCCTCACCGTCGCGAAAATAATCTTTGAATTCAAAATTGAACTGCATTTTGTCACTCTCGCTTGCAACAAATTCGCAAAATTGGCGTAGCGTCGGCACCCTTGTTCCAGCGAACTGCTCCCCCCTCTTTATACCAACGTCTGCGCGCAGTATCTCCTCCAATGTCAATTCACGAATCTTACCCTCAACGTCGGCTGTGCGAGCAAGATCACCGTCATGAATAAGGACGATCTCACCATCCTTGGTCATATGCAGGTCAAGCTCTATCATATCAGCTCCGATCTCATACGCCGACTTGTATGCAGGCATTGTATTTTCGGGATAGTCCAGAATATTTCCACGGTGGGCGGCAACCTTTATATACATAATTCTTCTCCTTTTTGTTTGGGTTTTGACAAGACTTTTGTATGATTATATCACAAATGAGCAAAAAAGCAATATGTGTACATTATATTGACACAAATTCACTGTGCCTTTTCTCTCTTATCTTTTCTCCGGAAAAGTCGCGTGGGGGATTCAGAGAAAAGTGAAGAATACAAAAAGAAAAAGCCGCTTGGTGTACCTGCCGTAGAGCAGGTACAAAGTTATGATCGCCTGCGGCGAGTTTAGAGTTATGATTGGCTACTCATTTTGTATTTCGGCAGGTAAAACCTGCTTTATGGAAGACGCCGCTTTGGTGTCCTTTTTGCGTTGTGTTGTGATGCCTTAATAGATGCCAATCATTTTTTATTGCGTTTTACAAGCTTCACGATCATTACAACGATACTTAAAAGAACCTGTAATCCTATAATTGACAAAGGTATAAACGTCATGTATTTACCAATTGTCCTAAACGTTGTGTCGTCAGGCAACAAAAATATAAGACCAATAAAGAGGGACAGAACCAAAAGAACTGATACAGTCGTTATAATATTTCGCGTTATATTTTCTGCTCTTTCGGTTATTTGTTTGTTTGGAACTAACACATGAACCAATTTCAAATAAATAAACATAACCAAATTCAAAATGCCTTCTATAAGTATCTCGGCAAAGATTTCAAAAAGACAACCCATCTAGTTTTCTCCTACATACTACTTTATCGATATTAATCATATTATATCACAAATTTAGAAGCTTGTAAAGAGTGTTGTTTGCCCTTGTGGGTAGTGATGTTATTCGCTTCGCTCATAGTGATGTTGCTCCCGATGGTCGCAGTGAAGTGATGTGTTCCTTTGCACGCCCGAAGGGCACATCACAAGGCGAAGCCGTCATCACGCACGAAGTGCGCATCACGTTCCGCTTGCGGAACACATCGTTCCAAAAACGAAAAAGCAGTCCATAGGACTGCTTTCGTTTTTGCCATAAACAAGCGAAAAGGTCAAAAAATGAGGTAAAAGCGAAGAAAAGGTAAAATAACGAGTAAGTACTCATTAAAACTTGATTAGCGGTTGATAGTAAAAATACGAAATGATTAGATTTCTATAATGGCTTTTTCATAGGCGTTTACGTACTTTGTTTTATTGCTTTCAATCGTTCTCGGCTTTCTCCCGTAATTTAGGTGATTATGTCCGTAGACAAAATACATAGGCTGTGTTTTTTCAACAAAATCCCTGATAGCCTGATACCCCTGATGCGCTGCGTCTTGTCCGTCGCCTATTCCAGCAGCAGGATAATGAGAAATAATAATATCGACACGTGTAATATGCTTCTTTTTTCGATATAATCTCTTTAATTTCTTGCGCATTTCTGCCTCGGATAGGATTTGTCCATTTCTGTGTTGACACCCTATACCAATAATTCTAACCCCTGAAATCTCTACAATTTTCCACTCAATAAATCCCTTATCAAACAGACCGATTTTATAAGTATCATGATTTCCTCTTATATAAAATAAAGGCTTTTTCAGATTTGTTCTGATAGTATCTAAATAACTATATGGCAAATCACCTACTGATAAAATAAAGTCAATATTTCCAAGGTCGTTTTCAGCGTAATATTCCGTAAGGAATTTGCTTTCCTCATCAGCTATGACTAACACTTTCATTGGATCACCTCGTTTTGACAATATTCGGTATCTTTCCATTATTGATTATATCACACTTCCGCAAATAAATCAAGGCGTAGCCTTGTATGTCATCAATGAAGCATTGCCGTTGGCAATATGAAGCGGTTGCTTCGCAAACATGAAGCGAAGCGCGCCCGCGCATCCTCATGTGCCAAAGGCACACTTCACAGGACGAAGTCCTGCTTCATTTTTCATGCACCGCAGGTGCGCTTCATTACAACCAAAATAGATGCCGCTTTCGTTTTTCGTAACCCGTATGCAACTTTACCCGATTTCCGATATGTATAGAATAATATTCTCGCCTTCTTCATTCGTTACATATTTAATTCTCAAATGCTGCCCGTTCATTGTTATGACACCGCCATATTTAGCAATAGCAGTATAACCATTTCTTCCGTCAGCGTTACTATATGCGAAATACACCCCGTTAATTTCAAAATTCTCCGTGCCTTTGCCGTCTGCAGGTAAAGGATTGTAGTTTTCTACATATCCTTCCACAACAGATACATTATCAGATTCCAACATCGATTTATATTCGTTATATTCTGCAATATGAACAGTAAAGAAAAGTAGAAACACAACCAAGCAAAAAGCTCCAATTGAACGCGTTATTATTTTGAAAACTTTTGGTGATATTTCCTTTGTTCTACTGCCAATATCGATGTAAGATTCAACTCGCCTGCCAATAAGTTTATCAGCGAAGAAAAAAGCCGCACCAATCAAAGGTACAATAAAAAAACCAATGGCTTTTGCATAATCAAAACTGAATTCATATAGCACAACTTCCAATTTTTTCGCCGCCTTTCTTGTTATTTTTGGGTGTTGCCGAAATATTTATAATAATTTTCGACTAGCCTTCTTTGCTTTTTATAATCCAGCATTTCTATCTTTTTCTCATTTATCCAATATGCTTTTTGAATGATGTCATAGGCATATTTCTCATCCTCGGTTTTCGGGGGATTGTGGAGAAAGTAAGTTTTGCATCTGAGCACGGTTAATTTAACTTGGTAATATGGCTTTAAGTCTACCATTTTCGCGCTCCTTTCGGATGGTAACACACATTATACCGAAAGAATGCGGAAAGTCCAAAGGCTTTGTGGAATTTTATTTATTATTATTTTTTGCGGTATTGATTGAGGAAATAAGCATAGCCCTTAATGATTTGCACTTTGATTCAAGAAAATTGTACTGTTCCTCACCAATGTAATTTGTTTTATACAAAAGCTCAAGCCAATAGCCCGTTTCACTCGCTTCTTTGAGAGCAATTTGCATTTTGGATATAAAATCGGCAGTGCCGTGGGCGTACTTGGCTTCACGGATATTCGCACCAATCGACGTGCCGCTTCTGCCAATCTGATTTGACATAATATTTTCTCGTTGTTCTTTTAATTGCCTAACGAGATTTATAATGTGAACCGCGAAATTCAAAGATTGTTCTGTCAGCTTATCGTTTGCCATAATATCACCGCCTTTTTGATAATTATACCATAAAACTAAGTGTTTGTCAATGAAGCGTTTGCTTCGCAAACATGAAGCGGTGCGTTGCACCGTGAAGCACTCGCTACGCTCGCGTGAAGCGAAGCGCACTCTAACCTCTTCGTGAGCCGAAGGCTCGCTTCACAGAACGAAGTTCTGCTTCATTTTTCATGCACCGCAGGTGCGCTTCATTGCAACCAAAAACGAAAAAGCAGTCCATTGGACTGCTTTCGTTTTTTGGTTGCGGAGGTGGGATTTGAACCTCACGACCTCCGGGTTATGAGCCCGACGAGCTACCAGGCTGCTCTACTCCGCGATATTTTGTTTTATCCCTCGGTGGTGCCGGTGACCGGGATCGAACCGGTACGATACTTTCGTATCACGGGATTTTAAGTCCCGGGCGTCTGCCTGTTCCGCCACACCGGCAAGGTAGCACCGAGAGACTTTTGCGCTCCTGATCGGTTCGCATAGGGTATTATACCACAAACATCCTGCTTTGTCAACCCCTTTTTTAGGATTTCTCAAAAATTATTTTTTATCCCTTTTCTCAAAAAACATTTCTCAAAAATATTCTTCCGCTTTTCTAAAAAACAATTGCAAAACTCTACATTTTGTGATAAAATGATAAAGAATAATACATAAAGAGGTCTTTTCCATGCTAAAACGTTTTTTGAGCTATTATAAGCCACACAAAACCCTGTTTGCACTTGATATGCTTGCATCTCTCCTGGTCTCGCTGATCGCCGTCATCTATCCGATAGTCACGCGCACCATGCTCAATGACTTGATCCCCAACCGCAATTACCGTATGATCGTGATCTTTGGTTGCGGTCTGCTCGTCCTCTATTTTGTGCGCATGCTGCTCAACTATTTTATCCAATATCAAGGACACGTCATGGGCGTCCGTATGCAGGCACAAATGCGAAGCGACCTATTCAATCACCTTGAAAAGCTCCCCTTCAGCTTCTACGACAAGCACGAAACGGGAAAGATCATGTCCCGCCTTACCAACGATCTTTTTGAAGTGACCGAGCTTGCACACCACGGTCCCGAAAATCTGATCATCTCGGGAATCTCCGTCATCATCTCCTTTGCCTATCTTTCCACCATCAATCTCTGGCTGACGCTGATCATCTTTGCCTGCGTTCCTTTCCTTGTGCTCGTCTCTGTTCTGACACGCAAAAGAATGAGCGCGGCATTCCGTGAAAGCCGACAGTCCACGGCAATCATCAACGCATCCCTTGAGAGCAGTATTTCGGGAATTCGTGTCACCAAGGCCTTTACAAACGCCCAAAAGGAAGCCGAAAAATTTGAGGTAGGCAACCGCAAATTCAAGGAGGCAAGCCGCAAGGCATATCGGGCAATGGGACAGTTCCACTCCTCCACCACCTTTATCACCGATGTCTTTAACGTGGTTGTACTGATTGCAGGCGGTCTGTTCCTCTACAACGGGCAGATCGATTTTGGTGACTACTCTGCTTTTATCGTCTCCATCAATCTTTTCCTCGGCCCCATCAATACCCTCATTCGTTTCATGGAGCAATTCCAAAACGGGATCGCAGGCTTTGAGCGCTTTGTGGAGGTCATGGAGATCGCCCCCGAAAAAGACACCGAGCGCGCCAGCGACGTTGCTCGTCTGAACGGAAAAATCGAATTTCAAAACGTATCCTACGGCTATGACGACACCCACGATGTACTCAAAAATATTACCCTTACGGTCGACCAAGGAAAAACCTTTGCTCTGGTCGGTCCCAGCGGTGGCGGAAAAACCACCATCTGTCATTTGATCCCGCATTTTTACAACGTGGAAAACGGGACGATCCTGATCGACGGAAAAAACATTCAGGAGATCACGCTTGAATCCCTGCGACGCAACATCGGTATCGTTCAGCAGGACATTTACCTGTTCAATGCCAGCATCCGTGACAATATTCTTTACGGAAGGCTTGATGCCACCGAGGAGGAAGTGATCGAAGCGGCAAAGCGCGCAAACATCCACGAATACGTCATGTCGCTGGACGAGGGCTACGACACCGTGATCGGTGAGCGCGGCGTGCGTCTTTCGGGCGGACAAAAGCAACGGCTTTGCATTGCCCGCGTCTTTTTGAAAAATCCCCCGATCCTGATTTTGGATGAGGCAACCAGTGCATTGGACAACGCCACCGAAATTTTGATCCAAGAGGCACTTGACGAGCTTTGCAAGGGACGAACCACGCTTGTGGTAGCCCACCGTCTCTCCACCATCAAAAATGCGGATGAGATCGCCGTAATTGCAGAGGGCAAGATCGCCGAGCAAGGAACACACACAGAGCTTTTGGAAATAAACGGCATTTACGCCAAGCTTTACAGCCAACAATTCCGCGAAGAAGATTAAAATAAAGATTTTTTGACAAAATTTTAAAAAAGCTATTGACAATCATTTGATTATGTGATATAATCTATTACAGAAACGAGATTTTCATGCAAAAACAACTATCAAAGCTTTGGAAAAAGCATAAAGCCGCGCTGATGGCAACGGTTGGCATCCTTTTGCTCTACCTTTTGCTGTTTGCAATGGGTATCTCTTGTCCAATCAAATTTTTCAGCGGCATCTCCTGCCCCGGCTGCGGCATGACACGTGCCTGTATTCATGCATTGCGTCTTGATTTTTCGGCGGCTTTTTCCTATCATCCACTGTGGATAGCATTGCCGTTTGTCGCCGCCCTTTTGATCCTGTTTAAAATCAAAAATCAAAAAAAAGCCTTTTACACCGTCCTCTATACGGCAGCGGCTGTCATGATAGCAGTCTATTTATTTCGCTTGCTGTTTACAAAAAGCAACGTCGTTGTTTTTTTGCCCGAGGAAGGCTTGATCCCTCGGTGCATAAAGGGCTTGATCACATATTTCACCTCCAAATGATTGCCATAGGCTTTCAGATAAAATTAATTTTTAGAAAGGAAGTCCCCTTATGAGAAAACTCAAAACCGACCGTAGCATTATTCCGTTCATCTTACTTGGCATCATTACCTGCGGCATCTACAATTTGTGGTATATGTACCACTTAGTCAATGATGTCAATGAGCTCTGCCGCGAGGACGGCAAGCACTCTCCGGGAATCCTCACCTACATTTTGTTATCCCTCATCACCTGCGGAATCTATTCCTTTTTCTATTGGTTCCGCATCGGAGATATGCTTCAGGTTGCGGTACGCAAGCGCGGACTCAATTCGTCGATCAGCGGTGCCAACGTTCTGATCTGCATGATCCTTGGATACGCGATTTGCGGAATTGCCACCTACGTTGGCTTCCACCAAATTTTTGAAGCCACCAACGAGCTGGCAACCGAGTACAACGCAAGACAATCCCAGCAAGCCTTTGGCGATTTTAACGTATAATAAAGCGTGCGCAAATTTCTCTGTTGTCCTTAACGGAGAAATCGAAGGCACAAATATATCGGCAGAGAACTTGTTTTCTCTGCCGATTTGTGTTATAATAGAGCTAACGGAAAGCCTTCCTTCGGGAGGAAGGTGACACGCAAAGCGTGACGGAAGGAGCCTGCGTAACTTTAGGTTTGCACTAACTTCATGGTAACGCGCTCTCCCTCAGTCGCCTACGGCGCCAGCTTCCTCCCGAAGGGAGCCTTGGGTTACGTGCAACCATAGGATATGGGCTTTGCCCGAAGTCTTTGTAATACAAAGGCGAAACTGGCGATAAAAAAGATAATGGATGGATAATATTTATGTGTATGATCTGTGATAGAATCAATATGATCAAGAACGGAACGAACCCTTGGTTTGTAAAAGAGTTAGAAACAGGATATGTTGTTATTGGCGATAATCAACACTTTAAGGGTTATACATTGTTTCTCTGTAAAGAACACAAAACCGAATTATTTCAATTAGACTATTCTGCAAAAATGAAATTTTTAGAAGAAATGTCTGTTGTTGCCGAAGCTGTAGCAAAAGCATTTAATGCTGAAAAAATGAATTATGAATTATTGGGTAATGGTGATACTCATATACATTGGCATCTTTTTCCCCGAGTAAGCGGTGATTTGGGAAATTACGGTAACAATGGGAAAGGGCCTGTGTGGTGGTATCCAATGGATAAAATGTACAGTTCTAATAATCGCCCCACAGAAGAAGAACTGAAAATCTTGAAAGCAAGATTGGAAAAAGAATTGAATCAGCTTTTATGATATTATGTTATGCCATAATATGAGAACGCCGACAGACTTTAAAATCTGCCGGCGTTAATTATTTGTTTACTGCATAACATTTTTTATCCGTAGGGGAGACCTGTGGTCTCCCGCGGACGAACACAGTTCGCCCCTACCGGGTGTTAGATAATTTCTCCGCTAAGAACATCACGCATTTGTTGCGTGCGGGTTTTTATTTTCGGTATTGTCGCGGTCAACCCGTGACATTCTTTGTAAAGCCGTCGATGGTTATTCCCGAAACGTATGGATCAAGAGAATCCATATATGTCTCGTTGGGAAGAGTCCACACCTCAAGCGGCAGGTCGTTATTCTTACAAAGCTTTATTTCGTTTGCGTCAAGCTTGTACCATGCCTCGACAAACACGTCGTTAACGCCGTTTTTAAGCGAAAGAGCAACCGCGATGGCATCCTCCGCCTTTACGTTACTGACCAGATATCCGAGTCTTGCGGAAGGACTGTATTTCTTAGTATATTCAAGGCTTCTGCCGATAAAGGATATCCAGGTCACCTTGCCCTCCATACCGTAACTCTTCACAGTATCAACAAGACCCTTGACCTGCGCTTCGGTGGGGTCCTCGCAAAGCTCTATGTAGGGATGGAGACCGAGGTCCTTGCAAAGCTTGATAAACTCTTCAAACGTGGGTATCTTTTCGCCCTCGTATTCCTCGGACTTCCAGGAGCCCAAGTCTAATTCTTTCAGCTCCGCAAGGGTCTTATCAGCCAGCTTTCCCGTACCGTTAGAAGTTCTGTCAACGGTTACGTCGTGATGAAGCACCGGTACGCCGTCCTTTGTGAAAAGAACGTCACACTCAACGTAAGCAAAGCCCATATTCTTAGACAGTCTGTAAGCCGACAATGTGTTTTCGGGCGCGTCAACATATCCGCGGTGACTTACGAGCTTTACGTTTTCATTTCCAAGATTTGTCATAGGGATCACCTTCTGTTTTTTGAATACTATATTGCAGAACGAGCAATGCGAGCCCTCGGTAAGACCGGTAGCTGTGCAGGTGGCGGGAACCATCTCGTCTATAACCACGGTATGATCTACGGGGGGAATATACGTCGTCTTGATAATTGAATTACAAACCGCGCACACCTTGTCCTTTACGCCCTTCTCGACACACGTGGGATCGGTCCGGACGACCCAACCGCCGTCGGTATGTCCCGTGGCTGGAATCTCCTTCTGTTCCACAAGGACCTCGTTGCAAACAGAGCAATAGCTACCCTCTGTAAGACCCGTTTCGGTACAGGTGGGAGCGACGGCAGGCTTTACGGTTGCAGTGTGACCGTTATGACAATCACTCAAAGCAGTTTCGTTGCCGCCTTGGGTAACGGTCGTATCGGACGCGCTCTGCTGCGGCTCGGCTTTACACGATACAAAAAGCAATAAAGTGCAAAGCGTAAGCGTGATGCAAATTAAAATCTTTTTCATTTTTCACTCCTAAAAAAATCGGTACGTGGCTACGCCTACATAATGATCAAATATATTATACCACCACTTCCATACCCTGTCAATAAAAAAACCGAATTTTCTCACGCCCTGTCGGTAGCCACCGCGTATTTTTTAATTCTTTTTCAATAACGCCGTTTTTACTATTGAAATTGACTTATATATATGTTATAATTATAATGATAAACTATATTGTGGGGTAGTGCGTGAACCTTTGACCGATACTGTTCTCACGCACCGAAAATTCTATTTTTAGTGCCGCTATGGCGGCGGATCGGAGATCACGATGAAAATAAACGTAAAAATAAAGCTGACACGTGGAGCGACCTGCCCCGAATACGCAACGTCGGGCTCTGCGGCGGTCGACCTGCGCGCGATGACCGACGAGCCGTATGAGCTTTTGCCGGGCGAGCGTCATTCCTTCCCGACGGGTATCGCCATATCCCCCGAAACGACCGGCGTCGTGGCAATCGTGGCGGCACGTTCGGGTCTTGGCATCAAGCACGGTATATCGCTCTCAAACGGTATCGGCGTCATCGACTCCGACTATCGCGGAGAGATCTCGGTCGGTCTTATAAATACCTCGGACAAGCCCTACACGGTAATGCCGAACGACCGTATAGCACAGCTTATGTTAGTCCCGGTCTATGCCGTAAGCTTTACAGAGTGCGACGACCTCGATAAGACCGAACGCGGCGAGGGCGGCTTCGGCTCAACGGGTAAGGCGTAATGAGATTTATTCTTGCCTCGGCGTCGCCAAGACGCTACGAGATACTGACAGGACTCGGTCTGCCCGTGTCTGTGTCGGTGTCGGACGTAAATGAGGATTCGGATCTGACCGACCCCGCAAGACTCACAGAGGAGCTGGCGAAAAGAAAGGCGGAGGCGGTCGCCAAAGCGCCCGAAAATACAGACGAAACGGTAATAATCGCCTGTGATACCGTCGTCGTGTGCGACACCGAAATTCTCGGAAAACCGAAGGACGAAAAGGACGCCGAAAGAATGCTCCGTATGCTGTCGGGACGCGACCATTCGGTAGTCAGCGGTATCTGTGTCGTTTCGGGTGGAAAAACGATAACGGCGCACGAAAGCACGACTGTATGCTTCGGAGAGCTTACCGAAAACGATATAAACACGGCAGTGACGCTCGGCGCGCCGCTTGACAAGGCGGGAGCGTACGCGATTCAGGGAACGGCGTCACTCTTTATAGAGGGAATAAAGGGCGACTATTTTAACGTCGTGGGACTTCCCGTAAACCTGCTTTTCAGAACCTTGCGAGACGAATTTTCTATTGACCTTTGCTATCATAT
>JAGANE010000080.1 GCA_017624395.1 Clostridia bacterium | reverse complement strand
CAGAATTGCCACCCGAAAAATGCTTTTTTTCATGGAGAGACCGTTTCCTTTCAATATCCGAATACGCCCGAGAGCGAGTCGTCGTCCTCGATCCACTCGTTGACGTCGATTACGCGGTAGTCGTCCTTGGTGTCGCGCACGATCACTGTGGAGATCCCCGCATTCAGGATCTGACGCTTGCACATCATACAGGACGTGGTTCCCTTGACAAGCTCTCCCGTTTTGGCATCGATGCAGGACATATACAGCGTTGCCCCCAGCATCTGCTCGCGTGAGGCGGCGATGATGGCGTTTGCCTCGGCATGCACCGAGCGGCAAAGCTCGTAGCGTTCTCCGCGCGGAATATTCAGCTTGTCGCGCATACAAACACCGAGGTCGGAGCAATTTTTGCGTCCTCTGGGCGCGCCGTTATAGCCCGTAGAAATAATGGAATCGTTTTTTACGATGATCGCACCAAACATTTTGCGCAGGCAGGTTGAGCGTTCCGCAACGGTCTGTGCAATATCCAGATAATAGTTGTGCTTTGATACACGTGTCATATGTATTCTCCTCTTTTTTGTCGCAAGGGCATACCTCACCATTTTATCATATATTATAATTATAATACATTTTTCTCTTAAAATCAAGAGAAAGTAAAAAGTTTATGTTTTATTCATTCTTTTTCCTCATCAATCCCCCTTTATGAATGATTTTGAATTGGGGAAAGATTTGCATTTGAATTGGGGAAAGATTTGCAAAACTTCTTGACGGGATTGGAATACCGTGGTATAATATAACCAATCATCCTTGGAACTATGAGGGGAGGGAGCTTGTGAATTTTCAAAAATGGAAGGCAAAGACCTCCAACACGCGCTTGATCGCATTGAGCTTTGCGTTGGTGATTTTTGTTGGAACGATCCTGCTTTGCCTGCCCGTGTCCTCGGCGGCGGGGACATGGACGGCTCCCGTGGATGCGCTTTTCACCGCCACCACGTCAACCTGCGTGACGGGCTTGATCGTTGTGGATACCTCGGCGCATTGGTCGCTGTTTGGACAGATCGTGATTTTGATATTGATTCAGGTGGGCGGCATCGGATTTATGACGCTGATCACGCTCTTTTCCTTTTTTGTCCGTCACCGCATGAGTCTGTACGAGCGCAGACTGATCCTGCAGAGTGCGGGAGCCTTGCACATGAGCGGAGTTGCCGCCATCTTTCGGCAGATCGTGCTTGGCACGTTTTTGATCGAGGGGATCGGTGCGGCACTGCTCGCGGTTCGCTTTTATCCCCTCTACGGTAGGGTTGGTATATGGTATGCCGTTTTTCATTCGATCTCGGCATTTTGCAATGCGGGCATTGATCTTTTGGGCGTGCATGGCTCGTCGTCCTTTTCGGCATACGTTGGCGATCCTTTGGTTTCGGGAACCCTGATATTCCTGATCATCATGGGAGGACTTGGCTTTTTAGTGTGGAACGATCTTTTGCGTGCCCGCTTCCGTTTTCGCAAATTGGAGCTGCACAGCAAGCTGGTTTTGACCATTACCGCCATTTTGATCGTAGGTGGTTGGGGGGTGCTTGCCCTGACAGAGTGGAACGCCTCGCTTTCGGGACTTTCGGTGCCGCAAAAGCTGTTGGCATCGCTTTTTCAATCGGTGACCACGCGTACTGCGGGCTTTACCACGGTCGATCAATCGACCCTGAGCGATTCGGGCGCCATTGTTTCCATGGTTTTGATGTTTATTGGCGGCTCTCCGGGCTCTACCGCAGGCGGTGCCAAGACCACCACGGTGGCGGTGTTTTTCCTCTGTTGTCTGCGGCTTGCGCGCAACCGTGAGTCGGTGGTGGTGTTCAAAAGACGCATCGACGATCGCATCGTCCGTCAGGCGGGCGCGGTGGTCTGCGTATATACCGGCATGATCCTGCTTGCCACGGCGATCATCTGCGCCCTTGAGCCCGCGGGCATTCGCGAGGTGCTTTACGAGGTGGTGTCGGCAATGGCGACCGTGGGATTGACCATGAATCTGACCTCCACGCTTTCGGCGGTCTCCAAGCTGATATTGATCTTCCTTATGTACGCAGGCCGTCTTGGAGGACTTTCCCTCTTTTTGGCACTTGCGGAAAGTACCGAACACGCGCCCTTGGAGCGCCCGACCGAAAAAATTTTGATCGGTTGATTTGAGACAGAAAGGACTTGATAAATATGAAATCCGTACTTGTGATCGGCATGGGGCGCTTTGGACGTCACCTTGCCACAAAAATGCAGGAGCTTGGAAACGACGTGATGATCGTTGACCGAGATGCCGACCTTGTGAATGAGGTTGCCGAGACCTTTACCGACTCGCACATAGGGGACTGCACCAATGAGGCGGTTATTCGTTCT
>JAGANE010000079.1 GCA_017624395.1 Clostridia bacterium | reverse complement strand
TTTTCAAGAATTATCTTTGGTTGTATTGATAGAAGCAATTAAGATACGTCTGATTTTTCCACCATTGTTGCTTAGTTTTTGATAAATATCTTCGTTAATAATACCGGTTTTTACAAAAAGCTTCAACCAATATTCCGTTTCTTTACAATCATGAAATGAAACGCTGCGCGCTTCATGAAATGCACTGCGTGCATGGAATGAAATTTGCCTCAATGTACTTTATGAGCCGCGATCCTCGGATCGCGGCTCATTTCATTCTTGCGAAGCAAGTATTTCATTCGCTTCAGCGTATTTCATTTGACCGATTTATCGGGCAAATTTCATTGCAAATAATTCGCTATGCGAATTATTTGCTTGCTTCCTCAATTGCAACTGCGACCGCAACAGTCATACCGACCATGGGGTTGTTACCTGCGCCGATGAGACCCATCATCTCTACGCGTTAGTCCCATCATTGACACATGGTGATGCAGTAAAGCCTTATAAAACCTAGCTTTTAGCTTGTAAAATCCTTGCGCCGAACACATCATATTCAGTTTTTCTGAAAACATTATATCGTGTTTTGGTTTGTTCGCGAATGGGCAATTAAAATTGTTTGCGGAAATGTTGTGATTCGGCTTTTCGGAACATAAAGCGTTATGCGCTTGGAAATTAGCTTTTCTAAAAAATATTATAAATGATTTTTCAATTTTTTATATTTGCTCGGTGACATTCCGACATGCTTTGCAAACTGTTTGCTGAAGTGATATTCATCACAAAAACCGAGATTGTATGCGACTTCCTTTACGCTGATATCCTCAAATCGATCAAAATAGGACATTGCCTCCCTTATTTTAAAATCCAATATATATTGATGTATGGTTTTTCCAAACGCCATCTTGAATTTTGTTTCAGCTGTTTTTACAGATACGTTCACCATATGCGCCAATTCGTTGTTGCTGAAAAAGCGTTCGGGGTAGCTGAGTACGGTCTTTTGAATCCTTTGCGCGACTTCGTTTTCTTTGAAACTCATTTTGCGTGAGGTCAGCTCGCAGAGCAAAAGCTCAAAGCATAGATTCGCTTTTCTTTGTTCTCCCGATAGCTTTGCGTTGACCACATCGGCAAAAAGCTTTTTGATATTTTTGTTATTGGCGGCGTTGATATGCGTATCAATGCAAGAAAGAGACGAGCCGTTCTTTTCAAAAAGATCTCCCTCTTCGCAAGATACGTGAAAATACATGGTCTTGGTTTCCGGACGGCAGGGGGTGACACCGTAATGTGTGTTTCCCGCAAATAGGATCAGTAAAGAATCTTCTTTCAGTTCATAAATTTGTTCGTTCTGTCCCAATGACCATTCCCCGTGGAGAAGATAAATAAAATCATGCTCCTGCATCTTGCGTTTCGGATGCACAAACGGAACGGTATAGAAATTGATGTTCGCATCGGTTACCGTATGGATGTGTTTTGGGGAAAAGATGTTTTTCATGGCATTTCCTCCTGTCTTGCTTTTATTATATAACCGTCTCCTTGTTCTGTCAATGATTTTTCGTTTTTACACATCTTTTTTATCCGATTGCAAATTTTGTTTTTTGAGGATTTGTTTTATACTTGATTCAAGCAATAGATTTTTTACAGGCGGCAGATTATGAAAATCTTTTTTAAGGGCTTCAACTATTCACAGGACGGTCCGGGCAACCGATTGGTCTATCATTTGCAGGGATGTAATATGCATTGTCCTTGGTGCTCCAATCCCGAGGGAATGTCATTTACGGGCGGAACGGAATACAGCACGGAGCAAATCGTGCAGGAGTGTTTCCGCAGTCGCGCAATGTTCTTTTCGGGCGGAGGCGTGACATTTACGGGCGGAGAAGCAACGCTGCAGTGGGAAGATCTGCTTGAGGTATTAAAGCAGCTTCGAGCAGCAAATATCCATACGGCAATAGAAACGAACGGCACCTCTCCTTATCTGCCCGAAATACAAAAGCACGTGGACTATATGATGATGGACTTTAAGCATTATGACAAAGAGGTATTTCAGAATTTCACAGGCGCAAATATCGATCCTCTGCTTCGTAATTACGAATACTTATGCAGCATCGGCAGACAATTGCACATCCGAATCCCGCTCATCAACCATGTCAACGTCGAAGATCCCAAAGGCTTTGCGGAGATTCTTTCGCGCTTTGATACCTCAAACGTTGTATTTGAGTTTTTGCCTTATCACGAATACGGCAAAAAAAAATGGAAAACGGAATACCAAATAACGGACGGTTTTGTCAGCGCGGATCAACTGAGAAGATTTCAAAAGGTCTTTGCGGAATATCATTTAAAAACAATCCATACATAAGGAGAACAGCTATGTTTGAAAAGATTTATAAAAGCGGTGAGATCACCGAAATGGCAAAAGCATTGTATCAGGAAGAACGCAACATCAAGCGGCTTGACGGGTGGTTTCGAATCAAGGAGATCGAAGCAAAGGCAGAAGAAAAATATCGCGACTGTGGCAAGGAGGAAAAGAAGGCTTATCTTTTGTGCGAAGCTCTAAGGGGGATGCCTTTGTCCCTTTCCGAGAATGCCATTTTCGTCGGCACACAGAGAGATGCGTTTGCAAAGAGCTATGCGCTTATCAATCCCTCTTTTAAGGTAGAGGGTTTTTCGGGCTATTGCGATCCCACGGCAATTTATAACGACATTGAACCCAACGGAGAGTTCTCCGCTGAGAGGATAGACCGCATGCGTAGGTATACCGAAAACACACCGATGGTAGACAAGCTGAACTCCACCTATGACAAGGCGGAGCAGTATACCAAGGAGGTCATCTTCTTTGTGGAGCAGGTAACGGGACACGTGATTCCCGATTTTCGCGCGGCTTTAAAATACGGTATCGATTGCCTGATTGATGAAGCGGAGTCAAAGGACGGTGAATTCTACCGTGCGGCAAAGATCGCTCTTAACGGTGTTAAAATTCTGATCGGACGCTATCTGGATCTGATACGTGAAAAGAAAGCAACCGCCGATACAAAACAGCTTGAAAAGCTGAATATCATGAAAAAAAATCTCACGCAAATCAACGGCGGACCTGCCACCAATCTTGCCGAGGCGCTTCAGCTTTATATCCTTCTTTGGCAGGTCATGTGTATCGAGCAAGCCCCGAACCCCTATGCGTTCTCCGTCGGAAACGCGGACAGAATTTTTGAGCCGTACAGAAAGAATCTGACACGCGAGGAAGCCGCAGAGCTTTTCAAACATTTCCTCGTTTTTTATAACGTAGGTGACAGAAGCTGGGCTATCTCTCAGAACGTCATCATCGGCGGCAGAGATCTTAGGGGCAACGATTTGACAAGCACTATGTCATATGCGATCCTTGACGCTTACTTTGATATGAATCTGCCCCAACCGATCCTCTCGGTCAAGCTCCACAAAAACACGCCTGACACGCTCTACCGCGAGCTGGGACGATTCTTCTTCAGTGCGGGAGTTCTGACCCCCTCTCTCTTTAACGATGACGCTATGTTTGAGGTGTTGGAGCGAAACGGAGTGGAGCGGTGCGATTTGCCAGATTACTCGATCGCAGGCTGTCAGGAGCCGCTGATCATGGGCAAGGACAACGGAAATACCACAAACAGCTGGCTCAGCCTTCCCAAGGTGCTGGAAATGGTGCTTACGGGTGGAGTTTCAAATGTGACCGGAAACAAGCTGACAGACATCGCAAAGGGAGAGCTTTCGAATATTCGTGACGCCTATTACGGGGCACTCGACAAGATCATGGACGCTATGTGCGAGTCGGCAAACGGCGCATCCGTCGCTCTCTCGGAGCTTCGTGTTCCGTTTCTCAGCACATTTATGGGCGGTTTGGAATATGGCGCAGATATGCGAGATACAGAAACGCAAGGAACAAAATACAACGGAAGCGGCTGTTTGGTTCACGGTCTTTCCGTCCTTGCGGATTCCTTTGTGGCAATCGACTGTTATTTGAAGGACTATCCCAATGGTGAGATGCATCTCTTGGATGCGCTCAAAAATAATTTTGAAGGCTACGAAGATCTTCGTTCTTATCTTCTTAAATGTCCTAAGTTTGGAAATCACGAAGAGGTGGTAGACAAAGAAGCCCGCGAGATCGCTTTGCGCGTATCGAAGATGCTACGTGCAAAAAAGAACTATCTTGGCAACAGCTTCCGACCCGATTTTTCAAGCCCCTCCACGCATCTGCTTTACGGTTATTGGGTAGGCGCAACGCCCGACGGCAGAAAGTCACGAGATATGCTGGGATACGGTGTCGATCCTCTCTACGGTGCGGCATCGGGCGGTCTTGGCTTCCGTATGCTTTCCAACATGGAGCTTCCCTTTGAGGAATTTAACGGCGGATATGCTTCTCACCTTGGTATTGATCCGAAATATTTTAAGGGAGAAAGCCTTGAGGAAAAAGGCATGGAATTTAAGAACAATGTGATTACGCCGCTGTTCTTTAACGAATACAAAACGGGGGTCTCTCCGTTTTATCTCTATGTCAATGTAACCACGCCCGAAACGCTTCGCAAGGTTTTGGCAAATCCAAAAAAGTACGCACCGAGCGGTGTTTATATTATGAGAATTCACGGCACATTTGTCAATTTCCTTGACCTCTCTCCTGCTATTCAAAACGACATCATTACAAGACTCGATCCTGCATCAACTTCGATCGGATGCTGAACGGAGGCCATATGAAGGTCATAGGAATAGATATTGGCACCACGAGCATTTGCGGTGTCGTGCTGGATGCCGAGAACGGAAAGGTGCTCAAATCAAAGAACGTCAATTCAGAGGCCTTTATCGACACCCACAACGAATGGGAGAAAATACAAGACGTAGCAAAAATCGTTGCAATCGCTTCTGAAATTTTGGACTCCCTTTTAAAGGGATCCGAGGATGAGATCTTGGCCATAGGGCTTACAGGGCAGATGCACGGCATCGTCTATGTGGATGCGGAAGGTCAGGCGGTCAGTCCGCTTTATACCTGGCAGGATGCAAGAGGAAACCTACCATATAAGGATACTACCTACGCGGGATATCTCGGCAGCTTTTCAGGCTACGGTAACGTGACCGATTTTTATAACCGTGAAAATGGGCTGGTACCCAAAAGTGCTGTGACCTATTGCACCATCCACGATTATTTAGGCATGCTGCTTTGCAACAACAAAAAGCCCATTTTGCACACAAGCGATGCGGCAAGTCTGGGGCTTTACGATGTCGAAAAGAAAAAATTTGATTATAACTGCACTGCACATGTAACCGATTCTTTTGCGATCATCGGTACATACGAACAAATTCCGGTTTCAATTGCAATCGGAGACAATCAGGCAAGTGTATTCTCCACCCTTGCCGACAACGGAAATCTTCTCATCAACATTGGTACGGGAAGTCAAATATCCATTGTTTCTAACTATCCTATCACCGCCGAAGGAATTGAGTGTAGACCTTACGTGGACGGTAAGTACCTGATCGTTGGCGCGGCACTGTGCGGCGGCAGGGCATATTCTCTCTTAAAGGATTTTTACAGACAACTGCTTGACACGGCTAATTGCTTCGAAATTGACGTTTACAGTGTGATGGATAAAATGCTTGCAGACAAAGCGGATACAACTCTCCACGTGGATACTCGCTTTGCGGGAACACGCGCCGATCCCAATATCAGAGGAAGCGTTACCAATATCTCGGTTGACAATTTCACACCGCCGGATCTTACGGTTGGTGTGCTTAATGGAATGATAGAAGAGCTTTACCGTTTGTATCGCTCTATGGGCGAGAATCGAAACGGGATCATCGGTTCGGGCAACGGTGTGCGCAAAAACAAGGCACTTGTTCGCATTGCCGAGCAGGTGTTCAAAGCCAAGCTTCGTGTGCCTCTCTACACCGAGGAGGCTGCTTGCGGAGCAGCTCTGTTCGCACTTATAGCCTGCGGTAAATACCGCGCGACCACGGATGTGCAGAAGCTGATTCAATATGAGGAGGGATAACAAAATGTTTAACGGCCCTATCTTTTTCGAAAAAAACAGAGTAGCGCGAGTTTACACGGGCGGTAAGCTCTTAGGTGACTTTTTGGGTGATGGCTCGACCGACGACTTTTACCCAGAGGAATGGATTGCCTCTGCAGTAAGAGCGATCAACAAAGACTCCGATGAGCTCAAGGAAGGTGTTTCCAAGCCCATTGATTCCGATTTGTATTTTGACGATCTGCTCATGCGAAACAAATACGAAATGCTTGGCCCGCGAGGAAAACTGCGCATTTTGGTAAAATATCTTGACAGCGCTATTCGTCTCCCCGCGCAGGCACATCCCGACAAGGATTTTTCAAGAGCGTATTTTCACTCGGAATACGGGAAAACCGAAAGCTGGATCATTCTTGGCACACGCGAAAATGCCAAGATTTTCTTTGGATTCAAGGACGGCGTGGATGAAGCGACGTTCAGACAGGCGATTGCTGACAGTGAGTTTGACAAGGATGCCATGGAAAAGCTTATGAAGAGTATTTCTCCAAAAGTGGGAGACGTCTTTTTGGTGCCTGCAAAAACCGTACACGCCATCGGCGCGGGATGCTTGATCCTTGAGGTGCAAGAGCCTACCGACTTTACCATCCAACCGGAGCGACGGTGCGGCGATTACATGCTCTCCGATGATGAAATGTATTTAGGTCTTGATCCGGACGATGCTGTCAAATGCTTTGACTTTGGAATCCAACCGTCGGCAAAGGTTGAACCCAAGACCGTATGCGAGGAAAAAGGTATCAAGGTCGAGCGCCTAATCGACGAGTCGCATACCCCTTGCTTTGTCATCAACAGAATCAAATGTGAAAATGGTAGTTACTGTATAAATGTCAAGGACAGCTATGCGGTTTATATCGTGACTGCAGGTAATGGCGAAATAGTTGGAAACGAATACAGGCGTAAGATTCATAGAGGAGATTATTTCTTTATGCCCTATGCGGCAATGGGTGAATTTAAAATCAAAGGTCATTTTGAAATCATTGAATGTTATTGAATAAAAAACTTCAAGAGCCGCGATCTTCGGATCGCGGCTCTTTTCATGAAAATTTTATCATTTCATTCGTCAAACTTGTTTGGCGAATTACTTGCTTGCCTCTTCGATTGCAACTGCAACAGCAACAGTCATACTTAGCCTGTGGGTTGTTACCTACACCAATAAGTCCCATCATCTCTGTGCGTTAGGGAGCTTTGAGACGCATTGAAATGAGAGAAAGCTTTATAAAATAAGCCTTTTGAGCTGCAAAATCCTTTCGCCGAACACATCATATTCTGTTTTCCTGAAAACATTATATCGCGTTTTGATGTCGCCGTAAATGATGTGGCCGAAGAGTTTGCGGAAAAGTTGCAAAGTAAAATAAAATATTCTATTTTGAAGTGTTTTGTTGCAAAATGAAAAGTTTTGTGCTATATTATAGTTACTATATTTGTATAGGAATGTGTATATTCCGCATAAAGGAGGTTCAATATGTTGTATTTACCCTACGTGAATACGAAAATGGGTACAAAATCCCATCCCCGTCGCTCCTATGGAAACACTCTGCCTCTCACCCAGCTTCCCTTTGGCATGGCATCCTTTTGCCTGCAGACAGAGGTCAAGCGTGCGTGGTTCTATCAGCCTGATCATCAGTTTGCGGAGGGAATTCGTCTGACCCACCAGTTTAGTCCTTGGATCGGGGATTACGGTGCATTTCTCCTGATGCCCCAAAATGATTGTGTGGCCAACACGGGAGAGGGTGCTTGGTCCGGTATTCGGAAGGATCGAACCGGAGAGAATCCCCACTATTTCAAAACCTTCTTTACCCGTTCCAATTGTGTATTTGAATTGACTCCCACCGAGCGAGGCGGTGCTATACGTTTGACCTTCATGGATGATCGGCCTTCCTTCCTGTCTTTGCTTCCTGTTATGGGGAACTATTCCTACCGTTGCGATGCCAAGACGAATACGGTATACGGCGAAACCGACGGTCATGCTCTGAGCGATGCCAAGAATTTCAAGACCTTCATGGTTATTCGCTTTCTTGGGGATGCTGTGGACGGGGAGCGCACCGCCCTCTGTGGAAATGGCACAAGTGCTTGTATCCACGTTGCCCTGAAGAAGCGTAAGGTGGAGGCTCGGATCGGGATTTCCTACATCAGCTATGAAATGGCCGAGGCCGCCATTGACCGTGAGTGCGGCGAATTGTCTTTCGACGAGATCAAGGCGCAGGCTGAGGCAAATTGGGAGGAGAAGCTGGGAAGGATCGAGATTGAGGCTTTGGATGACACCCAAATGAAGACATTCTATTCCTGCCTGTATCGCACGTTCCTGTTCCCCCGTAAGGCATATGAGATCGATGCAAACGGTGAGGCTGTGCATTATGTTCCCTTTGACGGGAGTGTAAAACCCGGTGTGCGGTATACCGATAACTGCTTCTGGGACACCTACCGCACGCTCTACCCGTTATTCACCCTGATCGCCCGTGAAGAGTTTACGGAAATATTAGAGGGCCTTGTGACCGACTATGCCGACGGCGGGTGGCTCCCCCGTTGCAGCTCCATGGGGGAGGTGGGGTGTATGCCCAGCACGCTCATTGATGCCGTGATTGCTGAGGCGGCGGTGAACGGGATCGGCACAAAAGAAGTTCTGGAAAAAGCCTTGGAAGGCATGATTTATCACGCCACTCTTGAGGCAGAGGATCCTCGATACGGACGAAACGGTGCGATCTCCTTTTTGAAATACGGGTATGTTCCCCGAAACGAGCATCGGGAATCCGTGAATCTGACCCAAGATTTCGCCTACGGAGATTGGTGTATCGCTCGGGTGGCTGAGGTACTGGGACACGCGGATATTGCCGAGGAATACGACCGTCTCGCAACCTATTATCGGAACTTGTTTGATCCCCAAACAGGTTTCATGCGAGGAAAGGATGATCGGGGCAATATGGCCGCTGACTTTGACCCCTTCACGTGGGGTGGTGAATATACCGAGGGCTCCGCTTGGCAGAATTCCTTTGCGGTTCCCCACGATGTAGAAGGGCTTGCAGAGCTCCACGGAGGACGGGAGGCTTTGATCGCCAAGCTGGACGAGCTGTTTTCAACGCCGCCCCGCTACCGTGTCATGGGCTACGGCTTTGAGATCCACGAAATGACCGAGATGGCTATGGTGGACTTTGGCCAGATGGCCATATCCAATCAGCCATCCTTCCACATTCCCTTCATCTACGCCGCGCTGGGGGAGATCGAAAAGACCGAATACTGTGTCAAGCGACTGACCGAAGAGGCCTTCTTCCCCACCGATGACGGCTATCCCGGTGATGAGGATACGGGTACCACCTCGGCGTGGTATATCCTGTCCGTGTTGGGAATGTATCGGTTGTGCCCCGGAAAGGATGAATGGATTCGGTTTAAGCCTTCTGTCAAGCACGCCCGCATTTGCGGAAAAGATATTTGAACATAAAAACACCGTCAAGCGTGCTTGACGGTGTTTTCTATTGCGGACACAGATTATGCCAAGGAAGCCTCCAGCCGCTGACGGATAGCGGCGATGAATGCCTTGGAATTAACGGCCTTGTCAAAAAGAATCTGTTTTCTGAATGTTTTGATTTCTTTCTTATAATTATAATACACTCCTTGCCATTTTTAGTTTTTTCACCTTGAAAATCCTCCTTAAAAAAAATATTGGACACATCACGAACGAAAATACGTTTATGATGTGTCTAACTCAATTTTTGTCGATATGTATGATTTTAGGGAAAATCATACTCGATATGTTCTCTTCCGAGAACTCGATATATTGCCGCAAGAGCGGCAATTCGATATAAAAAAGACGGAATTCTTGCGAAATCCGTCTTTTTTGATGCAAATAATCTGCGATTATTTGCTTGCCTCTTCAATAGCTACAGCTACTGCTACGGTCATACCAACCATAGGGTTGTTACCTGCGCCGATGAGTCCCATCATTTCTACGTGTGCGGGAACGGAGGACGAGCCTGCAAACTGCGCATCACCGTGCATACGGCCGAGAGTATCGGTCATACCGTAGGAAGCGGGGCCTGCTGCCATATTATCGGGGTGAAGCGTACGGCCCGTGCCGCCGCCGGATGCAACGGAGAAATACTTCTTGCCGTTCTCCATCGCCCACTTCTTATAGGTTCCTGCAACGGGGTGCTGGAATCTCGTGGGGTTGGTAGAGTTACCGGTGATGGAAACGTCAACACCTTCCTTGTGCATGATAGCAACACCTTCGCAAACGTCGTTTGCACCGTAGC
>JAGANE010000078.1 GCA_017624395.1 Clostridia bacterium | reverse complement strand
TTGGGGAAACTTTTTTAAAAGTTTCCCCAAGAAAAACCGCATCCTCCGTATCCCCGTCGGAGGTATAAAAAACCACACCCCACAGACAACTTCTGCCTGTTCGGGGTGTGGAATAATTCCGCACGGTTCCACCCGGACGTTTCACTCTTTTTGGGAATATGCAATTTACGCACAGAGTGGTATTCTTTCGTCCTGACGCCAAGAGCCTTTCAGCGTGCCGTGGCATGGCTCTCTCTCTGTTGCGCGGTGCGAAAAAACGTGTCTCCTGCGGTTGCCGTCTTATTTGCGGCTGCTCTCCTTAACCTTTTGATTATAGGTAGAGTGAGGATTGACGATCTCTCTCCAATCCAGATCTCCGCGATCCAACGCCGTAATGATGACCTCGGCGGTGGCAATGTTGGTTGCTACGGGAATGTTGTACAGATCGCAAAGGCGAAGCAGCTCAACCTCTACGTCATCGGCAATGGCGTTTTGTCTGGTGTCCTTAAAATACAGCAGAATGTCGACCTCATTGCAAGAAATACGGGAAGCGATTTGTTGCTTACCACCCTGCACACCCGAAAGCAGACGCTCGATCTCAAGTCCGGTTGCTTCGGAAATATATTTTGCGGTGATACTGGTAGCGCAAAGATTGTGCTTGCTCAGAATTCCGCAGTAAGCGATACAAAATTGAGTCATCAGTTCTTTTTTCAAGTCGTGCGCGATGATGGCAATTTCCATAGTGGTGGTGTTTCCCCTTTCCGTATTTGATCAGAGTCTTTATGAGAATGCGCGGTGGCTGTTTTAAGCATTGCCACAATTGCGCAAGAATAAACACTACGCACTATTATACCACGTTTTTGGGGGAATTGTCAATAGAAATGCGATATTTTTTCAAAAATCTTCTTTAAAAATCGGCGTAAAGCATCAAAAAACGGAAGTATTTGACCCAAACACTTCCGTTTTATCATTTTATTCGTACTTCGCGCGGCAGCCGCCGATAAATTTGGGACGGGTACGCGCCGCCAGCAAAATTGCCTCTCCCACGCGCGAAACCGAAAGACGCACAGGCACTGCCACGTCGCGCAGATGCATTCCGATGAGGGTCCCTCCGATGTCAAGCCCCGCGTGTGCGCGGATATGCTCAACGGCAACGGGAGACGAAAATCCCTGCCATGCCGCCGTGGCAAACGAGCCGCCCGCCTTGGGCTGAGGCACTACACATACCTCCTCCAAGCCGTATTTTTCGGCGCACGCACGCTCAATGATCAGCGCGCGGTTGAGATGCTCGCAGCACTGTGCGGCAAGAAAAATGCCCTTCTCTTTTAAGATCGGCATCACAGTGGCAAAGACCTCTGCCGCCGTGTCAAAGCTGGAGCCGTGTCCGATGGTCTCTCCCACGATCTCCGAGGACGAGCAGCCAATGACCAGAATATCACCTGCGTGAAGTGCCGAAGCCTCCAAAAGCTCACGCACCGCCGTCTCTGCCTGCTGCTTGATAAGCTGAATTTCCATAACGTCCTCCCCTTTTACCATTTGTCGCTCTGATCATCGGGAATTACACGCTTGACCGCCTCAATGGCACATTCGATCATGTCGTCGGTCGGCTCAAACACGGTGATGTGCTGCAGCCAGACACCCGGTGCGGAAATGATACGCGTGACGATATTGTCGTGACGTCCCGCAAATTTGATCAGCTCATAGCCCAAGCCCACAATGAGCGGGAGCAAAAGAAGCTTGACCGCAGTACGCAGAATGGGCGGAAGAACGGCACCGCGGATCAGCACGGAGATCGGATCGATAAAGAACGAAATAAAGATGCTGACCAAAAGCATTAAAATGAGGAACGACGTGCCGCAACGGGGATGAAAGCGTCTTTGCTCGCGCACGTTTTCCACGGTCAGCTCCAAGCCTGCCTCATAGCAGAAGATGGTCTTATGCTCGGCACCGTGGTACATAAAGGTACGACGAATATCCTTCATCAAAGAGATCAACGCCATGTAGCCAACGAGCAGCGCGATCTTCAAAACGCCCTCAAAAATCGACTTCCAAAGCGAATCCAACGCCGTTCCGTTGCCCGTTAAAAAGGGAACGTAGGTGGCGATCAGCGTGTAAAGCTTTGTGGGAACGTACATAAACAATCCCAACGCAAACACAATGGCAATTGCCATTGCAACCACCATCATCACGGTCATTACCCATGCGGGGAGCTTTTCCTCACCGTCGGGGGTTTTGCCGTCCTTGGCTACCTCTGTTTTTTCATTAGTTTCATCAACGAGCGCTTCTTTTTCGGTGCTTTCGGCTACCGTATCAAAAGATGGTACCTCGTCCGATGCCTCGGTTGCCGCAGCCTTTTCCGCCGCACGTGCCGCCTCCTCGGCTTCCCTCTTTTTCTTTTTGCGGGGACTTTCCTCTACAATGTCCTCCAAGCCCGAAAGCTCCGCCGAGCGCATCAGGCATTTGTAGCCGAGCGTCATGGAGTCTACGTAACCCAATATGCCGCGAATGATCGGCCAACGGCAGAACGCAGGTCTCTTTGCCGCTTTGTTGTCCGCCTCCTCAATGACGATCTCGCCCTTGGTGTTGCGTACCGCCATTGCATATTTCTTTGGCCCGCGCATCATGATGCCCTCCATCAGCGCCTGTCCGCCAATCGAGGTCTTGATCGCGCAAGCATTCCTTTGTTGCTTTTCCTTCAAGATCATTGTTCCTTTCTCAAGCAAAATTCTAACATCATATTTTACACCTTATATGTGAACTCCGTATGAACATTCACTATAAAATATGATAGGATGCGGGTTTTCGTGGGAACCTTTTTAGAGAAAAGGTTCCCACACCCTCCAAAAACTTTCACTAGTATGTTGTAACATCTAAACGTTTACATTTGTTCTTCCCGCGAGATCCAAACCGCTTTGGCGGTTTGCCCTTCGGGTTTCGACTACGACCGCCCGTGTCATTCTGAGCGTAGTCGAACTTTCATGCTTGCACGAAAGCGCGCGGCGTAGCCGAAGCGGAATCTCGGGCGGTCTCTGCTCAGGATGACACGAAAAAACGTACTTTATTGTTTTTGAAAGGAATTTACATAACATTTTCAAAACACATTGACAAACGTCCAAAAAAATGGTAAAATATAATTGCCAAACAAACTAAATATGTAGCAATGATAAGGGTGTATTTTTTCTTTCGGGGATTATTATGCCTTTCTTTGGCTATGCTCTCATTATTGAATTTGATAAAAACGCAAATTCTATTTATGAGAGTGTAGGGTACGCCCTGCTGCATATAAAAGTTTGTTTGGCGACAATCGGAGTTTGCGTTTTTTGTGCGCTGGCTTCGGTTGGCGCACTTTTTTGTTTTTGGGGGCATTGAATGGAGATTTATCGGGTTGCGTTCATCGGTCACCGTCAAATCATCGGTCACTTTGATCTTGTCAGCGAGATAGAACGGCTTGTAAAAGACCTGCTCCGTCAAAAGGAATACGTGGAATTTTACGTCGGACATCACGGGGATTTTGATCTTTTTGCGGCATCCGCCGTCAAGCAGGCACAAAAAGCCATTGGACATCACAACAGC
>JAGANE010000077.1 GCA_017624395.1 Clostridia bacterium | reverse complement strand
TCCCCTTACGGCGTTCTCTTTTGCAAGCTTTTCTCTTGCGCCTACTCCTTGCAAGAGAAAAGCGGCTATGGAACTTGCAGTTTCTAACGAACTGCCATTTTGGGAAAGTTTTGGTCAAGCTTTTTCAAAAGCTTGCGCAGTGGAGGGCGCGCAGCCCTCCTCGCTCTCCGCAGAGAGCGAAATCTCCCTTACGGCGTTCTCTTTTGCAAGCTTTTCTCTTGCGCCTCCTTCTTGCAAGAGAAAAGCGGCTAAGAAATTTGCGTTTTTCACAAGCCGTTGTTTTCCAAACATGGTTTGTCAATCATTCAAGGCTGACCTACAACAGCCTCTTTTTTTATTCTTCTTTGCTTTTTGTTGATATTGGGTTCATATTTTTGGTGTATGATGTAATTGGTAATTGATCACAATCAACACAAATCATTCATACAAACCACGATGAAAGGAGAAAGTAATGTTTCAAATATTGGTTGTAGAGGACGATAAAAACGTGCGCCGCTTGATGTCGGCAGTCCTGACACGCTATGGCTATGAGCCGATCACAGCCTGCGACGGCGAGGAGGCACTTGAGGTGCTGGATCACAAGCACGTTGATCTGATCATTCTTGATGTCATGATGCCGCGTATGGACGGCTACGAGTTTACAAATACCCTGCGCACGGCAGGCTCCACCATTCCGATCCTGATGGTCACGGCAAGAGAAACGCAAAACGATAAAAAGCGCGGCTTTATCGTGGGAGCGGACGACTATATGGTCAAGCCCGTAGATGAGGAGGAAATGATCCTGCGCATCGCGGCACTTCTCCGTCGCTCCCAGATCGCAGGAGAACGCAAGATGACCGTGGGACAAACCACCTTTCTTTACGATTCCCTGTCGGTCAAAACCCCCGATGGCATGATGGAGCTGCCGCAAAAGGAGTTTTTGCTGGCGTATAAGCTACTCTCTTACCCCAATAAAATCTACACGCGCCGCCAATTGATGGACGAAATCTGGGATATGGACAGCGAAAGTGACGAGCGCACGGTGGACGTTCACGTCAGCCGTGTACGGGAGCGCTTTCGCAATAATACCGATTTTGAGATCGTGACGGTGCGAGGTCTCGGATATAAGGCGGTCGTAAAAAAATGAAGCATTCCGACAATCGCACAGAGGAAAGGCAAATGCTTTCCGACCGCCCTGAGGAGGTGCTAAAGCTTCGCCATACCCTGCGTTGGAGATTGACGCTGTTCGTTTTTGGTGTCATGATGGTGTCGGGGATCCTGACGGTGTCGGTCTATCTCTGTATTTTGATCCTGTTCCGTCACTCCCCTCTCGTTTTGGCACTGACCGTCAATCCGCTTTTTTTGTGCGTGGTTCTGCTTTTGGTCAGCGCTCTGTTTGGCACCCTGCTCGCGGTTTTTTTCGGCAAACAGCATCTGCTGCCCACCAAACGCCTTTCCGAGGCGACCAAGGAGATCAAGCGCGGAAATTTTAAGGTGCAGGTAGATGGAGACATTGTTCCACAAAACTCCGAAATGGGGATCTTGATCAGCAATTTTAACGAGATGGTGCGCGAATTGGATAGCATCGAGCTGTTTCGCAATGATTTTATCAATAATTTCTCTCATGAGTTCAAAACGCCCATCGTGTCGATCCGAGGCTTTGCGCGCGAATTGCAATACGGAGATTTGGATGACGTGCAACGACAGGAATACGCAAAGATCATTGCCGAGGAGGCAGACCGTCTTGCCAAGCTCTCTATCAATGTGCTGGAGCTTTCCAAGCTGGAAAATCAGCAGATCGTCATCAATAAAAACGAGTTCTTTTTGGATGAGCAGCTCCGCCAGTGCATTCTTTTGCAGGAAAGTGAATGGACAAAAAAAGAGATCGAGCTTTTGCTTGAGCTGGACGAGGTAGCCTTTCACGGAAACGAGGAGATCCTTGCACACATCTGGAACAATCTCATTGGTAACGCCATCAAATTTACCCCTCACGGCGGCACTGTGCGCGTTTTTTTGACCGCAGACGATACGTCGGTAACAGTGCGCATCAGTGACACGGGAATTGGAATGAGCGACGAGGTCAAGGCACATATCTTTGACCGATTTTATCAGGGAGATCCCTCGCATCATAACAGAGGCTACGGCATTGGTCTGACAATGGCGGCGCGAGCCGCCACACTTTGCGGTGGAAGCATCACCGTGGAAAGCGAGCTTCAAAAAGGCAGCACGTTTACGGTTACCCTGCCACGTCAGGCACAACATAAAACATAGCGCCTTAAAAACACACCATGAATTGCTCTGCCTTCATACCGCAGGGCAATTCTCATCTCAGAACCCAAAATATAAGGTCGTATCAAGCTGTGGGCTTTGATCTATCCCCAACTTTCATTCCTTCCCAACATAGGAATCAGCCCCAAGCCGCGTGTTATCACCGCCGAATACCGACGTCAGAAACTCCAAAAAGCTCCGAAAACACGAAAAAACGGAAAAAATCTTGCAAATTATTTCCGAAATTCTTTTAGAAGTTTCAAAAAAGGCTTGACAAAAGCCAAAAAAATGTGTATAATATAGAATGTCGCAGATCCCATGCAACGGCGGATCGCGATGAGTACACGGAGAAGTACTCAAGAGGCCGAAGAGGCGCCCCTGCTAAGGGTGTAGGCCGGCTATACCGGCGCGAGAGTTCAAATCTCTCCTTCTCCGCCATAAAAGGGCGATAAAAAAGATATCGCCGCAAAAAGCCTTGATTTTTCAAG
>JAGANE010000076.1 GCA_017624395.1 Clostridia bacterium | reverse complement strand
GAATATGTATCAAGCGATCGAGGTCGGCAACAATCACGCTTTTTCCACTGACGGGGTCCCGCAAAAGGTTTCCCGAATCCACCATTGCCCGCAACGTGACCTCTCTCCCCAACAGGTGCGCCCGTACCGTAACGCTTTTGGTTTTGTGGGAAATCCCGAGGAAGGAGCCGCCCTTTACCGTAGTGATCCCCGCAAGCGCTGTCAAAAGTGCAAACGTCCACACCGAAAGCCCGTCGCCCTCCAAAAGCTCAAACGGCAGATGCAGACGGTTGAGCACGGAATAAAGCGCGGTCATCACACCGCCAAGGATCATGGAGACCAGCACCTGCACTCCCGTGCATTGAAGCCATCGCAGGGGGGATTGTTGGCGCGCAGCAAAAGCGACCGTACACATCAGGCAAGCCGCAAGCAGGTCCAAAAGAAAGCCCCCAAAGCCGTCGATCCCCAGCAAAAGCACCGCCGCCGCGTATCCGCCGCCAAGCAATGCCGCCACAATCAATCGCCAGCCTCGCACGCTACGGTGCAAAAGCGACGCCGTAATGGTCAGACACAAAAGATCCATGCTGAAATTGACCAAAAAATAAAGGTCGATATATACCGCCTGCTCCATCCGCCTCCCCCTTTCCGTCCAAGGTGTGCTACAATGCTATTATTATACCGCAAGCGGCAGGATAATTTTGTCAAATTAAAGGAGCGTTCAAAATTTTTTTATCATTTCCCCTATACTTTTTATAAAAACTGTGATATAATATAATGGAATTATTATGTCTATTTGTAAAAGCGGAGGTTTTTATGTCTCATCTTTCCAAATTTCAAGCCGCTCTCTCGGAGGCAGGGTTTGACGCCGCCATCGTTTCCGATCACCTCAATCAACGCTATCTTTCGGGCTTTGACTTTGAGGACGGTCTGGTTCTGGTCACCAAGGGGCAATCCTATCTCATCACCGATTTCCGTTACGTGGAGGCGGCAAAGGCACAGGCAACGCAGGAGTTGACCGTGCTGACGCCTACGGGCGGACAGCTTCTTGCCGTGGCAGGTCTGCTTTCGGACAACGCCTGCAAAACGGTTGCCATCGAGGAGCAGGCGCTCTCTTATCAGAGTTTTTTCCGTTACTCCGAAATTCTTTGTGACTTTACACTGTCGGCAGGTGCCTCCAAGCTGTTGGAGGAACTGCGCCTTTACAAGGACGAGAGCGAGCTGGAAACCATCGCACGCGCACAAGCGATCACCGATGCGGCATTTGCTCACATTCTCAATTGGATCACTCCCGACGCCACCGAGGTTGACGTGGCTCTGGAGCTGGAATTCTTTATGCGCAAGAACGGTGCCGACGGCTTGGCGTTTTCCACCATTGCCGTATCGGGAACCAACTCCTCGCGCCCCCACGGTGTACCGCGCCGACAAAAGCTGGAAAAGGGATTTCTCACCATGGATTTTGGTGCGACCGTAGACGGCTACTGCGCGGATATGACGCGCACCGTGGTTCTTGGAAAGGCGGATGCCGAAATGAAACGGCTTTACGAGACCGTCCTGACCGCACAACGCGCCGCTTTGGATGCCGCCGCCGAGGGCGTTGGTCTGCGTGCGCTTGACGGCATTGCGCGCGACATCATTGACAATGCGGGCTACAAGGGTTGCTTTGGACACTCGCTTGGTCACGGCGTAGGAATGCTGGTTCACGAAAATCCTCGACTTTCTCAGGCGGCTCCTGCCGACGGCAAGCTTTGCCGCGGTCACGTGGTCACCTTTGAGCCGGGCATCTATCTGGAGGGAACTTACGGATGCCGCATTGAAGATCTTGCCTGCATCCGTCCCGACGGAAGCTTTTACGATTTTACACGCAGCCCGAAGGAACTGATCGAGCTGTTTTGATGGGAGGAAAACAGATGTTCTCTTTATTAACCGCCGCCGAGCCGATTACGGTAAAGGAATATTGGAATCTTGCCTATTGGCTGACCGACCGTTTTTCCATGGGGGAAAACGCCTCTGCTACCGTGATCCTTGTCAGTGCCCTGCTTTGCATTGTGATCCCGTATCTGATCGGCAGCATCAACCCCGCCATTCTCATTTCCACGCTCATTTATCATGACGACATCCGCACGCACGGAAGCGGGAACGCGGGAAGCACCAATATGCTGCGCACCTTTGGCGGCAAGGCGGCAATTGCCACCCTGCTGTCAGACTTTGGAAAAGCGGCGATCGCAACGCTTTTGGGCAGACTTTTGTTCGGCGTTTGGGGACAGGCGCTTGCGGGACTTTTTGTCGGCTTTGGACATATGTTCCCCATCTATTACAAGCTCAAGGGCGGCAAGGGCGTTGCCTGCTTTGGCATTGTGGCGCTTGTCATCAATCCCGTTGCCTTCCTCATCATTCTCTTTACCTTTCTTGTCGTTGCCATCGGCACGCGCTTTGTTTCTTTGGCATCGGTCATGGCGGCAATCATTTACCCCATGGCATTCCATTGGGGCGCGATCTTTACACAAACCGAGCTGACCAACGGCCCCAATATGCTCATGGCTTTTATTGCGGCGTGTCTGGTCGTCTTTATGCACCGCGAAAACCTCAAGCGCATCTGGAACAATCAGGAGAGCAAGCTTGATTTTTCCAAGTTCAAAAAGAAGAAAAAAGTCGAGGACGAAAACGGCAAGCCGCCTACGGGGGATGACGTATGAGTGAACAAACGACCTCTCCCTCCGCTCGCATGGGGGAATTGATCTCGCTTGCCGCCACACGCGGTGCCTTGAAAAAGGCTGTCCTCTCCAAGCCCGACCACGCCGAGGTGCAAAGAACGGTGCTGACGTTGCGAAACATTGGCGGCAGAGTGATGATACAAGCCGAAACACTGCGCACCGACAACAAAGCAATGCACGAAAATATCAACGTCTCCGACACCTCGCGCCTGACCGCTCTTTGCGAGTGCTACGGGCAGGTCAACCTCATTTGTGCTGTCGGCTCGTGCGAGCTTCGCCGCTCCAAATCGGGCAACCGCACGCTCATCGGCGGTGAAAATTTATTCCGCGCCCTGCAAAAAGAGGACACGCCCAAGGTTGCGATCTCTGCCAACAACCGCCAAAAGCAATATATCCTGAGTGGCAACGAGCCGTTTTTGCGCCTTTTGGACGTCAGCGATCAAAACGGAAGGATCCATGACAAAAAGCAATCCAAATTCCGTCAGATCAACCGCTTCTTAGAGCTGACACGCGATTGCCTCTCTCATCTTCCTGCCGAGGGAGAGCTTCGCATCTGCGATCTTTGCTGCGGAAAAAGCTATCTCTCCTTTGCCGCATATCATTATTTTGCAAATATTCTCGGTCGCAAGGTACGCATGACGGGCGTGGATCTCAAGCCCGACGTCATTGAGTACTGCAACGGCGTAGCAAAAAAGCTGGGCTTTGACGGATTGGAATTTTTTTGCGGCGACATCTCCAAATACGACGCGGGCGGAAAGGTACACCTTGTTATTTCCCTGCACGCCTGTGACACCGCCACCGACCTTGTGCTTGCAAAGGCAATGGAGTGGAACGCCGACGTGATCCTCTCCACCCCCTGCTGTCACCATGAGCTGAATCACACGCTCAACTGCCCCGCTCTCGCGTTTATTGCCGAGCATTCTATGCTCCGTCAAAAGCTCTGCGATGCCGCAACCGACGCCCTGCGGCTGAAGCTCTTGGAGTCGCGCGGCTATTCGGTATCGGCGCTGGAGCTGATCGACCCCGAGGAAACCCCAAAAAATATTATGCTCCGTGCCCTCCGTATGCCCAACTTTAACCCCAACTCCCCCTCCGCCGCTCGACTCTGCGCAGAGTATGAAGAAGCAAAACGCTTCTTGCTCGGAAGTTTGTAAATAAGGATGCGGGGGAGATACGGGAGACGCGGTTCGGGGATGCGGTTTTTTGGGGAAAACTTTTTGAAAAAAGTTTTCCCCAAACCCCTTTCGAAAACTTTCACCGAATTGTTTTTATTATGGTTAG
>JAGANE010000075.1 GCA_017624395.1 Clostridia bacterium | reverse complement strand
CGGAAGGAGCGCTCGCCCGACGTATGATAGGAAAAATCAACGCCCCAGCCCTCCAGATAGCTCTCAAAGTTGGGCAGTGAGGGGGTTCCGTTCTCCAAGAACACCCAAAAGCTGTTGCCGCCCTCTGAAAGAAAAGCATCCAAAATTTCTGTTTCGGAAACGTCCGAAATACCGCCACCTACAAGATCGGCGTTGGGATTGTAGCTGATGATGAGATCACAGCTTGCGGGAATCGGATCCTTGTAAAGATCGATGTAGGTCACGGTGTAGCCCGCATCATCCAAAAGATAGATCATCTCATAATCATAAAATTTTTCGCCGTGATTGTTGGTCAGGCAAACGAGATGCTCCTCGGGATCCACCGCACGCATAATGCCTGCGGCAAGCTTTTTCTCCCCGTTGTATGCCCAAATATTCTCGGTGTTTCCGTCCCGAAAGACGTAAAACTCCTCCAAAGCATACACGCGGTGATAATCTCCCGAAACAATGATGACACTGGTAGACTTAATGGCTGTCTCCACGGTCTCTCCCGTGGTGGGATTGAGCGTGGTGGTATAGGCGCGCACCGTGTTGGGGTTTGTCCAGATGTCGTAGCAATGCACCGAGACGTTTTGCGGATAGCGAGCCGCAATGGAGGTAGCCGCCTCGTAAAGATAATACTGCGTGTTTTCCTCGGCAATATTCTCCTCGGTATCACAAAAAATGATCTGCGCCTGCGCGTTACCGCCCTTTGCCGTTACGTCGGAAAAGACGTTTCCCAACAAAGCGTAGCAATCCTCGGTAACGTCGTAGCCGTATTCACCCTTCATCGGCACGTACCAAAGATATCGCTCCGCAAGCTTTCCGAAGACTGCGTTGGACAGCACGGTCACCGTGATGACCAGGATCGTCAAGATCACGGTAATACTGCCGTAGCGCACTCTGCGGTTACGGATAAAATGCTTTTTCATAAAACGCGTTCCTCCCAAATATCAGCCCCAACGGCGCTTTTCGTACACACGCACGGTCAGGAACAGAAAGACAAACGCCAACGACGCATAATAGAGCAACGCCGCAAAATCAAAGATGCCGTTGCTGAACGCAGAGAAGCGGCTGAGCACCGATACCCAATCAAGGACGGCACGCACGGCGTAAACACCGATGAGAGGCTGACCGTCACTGTCGGTGAGCATATTGAATACGTTGAGCAGCACCATAACGGCAATCACGCCAATGGTGATCACGGCGGCGGAAAGCTGATTTTCGGTCAGTGCCGAGATCAGTGTTCCCACGGCAATGAGCGCCGCACCGAGAAGGATCACGGCAATCACACTACCCACGATCTCTCCCGTCACAGGACCGATGTGCTTGAGTGACGATTCGGTTCCCGCACGCTCGGCATTGCCGATCACGTACAGAGGAATGAGGTTGATGCAGGAAATCAGAACACCGCTGACAAACACGGTCAGTGCTGCAAAATATTTTCCAAGCACCATTCCCGTAATGGTAACGGGAGCGGTGAGCAGCAGCTGCTCGGTACGCAGCTTTCTTTCCTCAGCAAACAGTCTCATGGTGAGAATGGGAATGAGAATGATAAACGAGATGATGAGGAACATAAAATAGTTGGCGGTGTCATAGCTTGACGAGATCAACGTGGTGTAGCAGCACAGCAGTGCCGAAAAGACCAAAAATACGCCGAGATAGACGTATCCGATGGGATTGATAAAGTAGGAGCGCATCTCCTTACGATAGATGGCAAACATAACGCTTTAAATTCCTTTCTTTCGGTAATTACTCGTCGTCTTCATCCGAAGCGGCGGAAAGTGAGGATTCGCTTCTCTGTCTTTGCGCCTCCTCATAGAGCGAGGCACCTACCTCGCGCTCCAGGGCGCTCTTATCCTGCCCGCGCGTGCGGCGTTTGATGCGATTTTGCAGATTTCCTGCCGTGCGATATTCCTCGGACTTGTCCACAACCGTGATAAAGATATCCTCAAGGTTCATGCCAAGAGCCTCCATACCGATCAAGGGCCAATTGCGCTCGGCAAGCTGATAGAACAGCTTTTTGCGGATATCCACACCAAAGTCGCTCTCGATCATGTAGGTATAGGCATCTCCGTCGCGCTCGGCAAGTGCCTCGGCATAGGCAATTCCCGTCATGCCCTTGAGCATGGCAAGGATCTCCTTTTGCGGGCCTGCGATCTTGACGTTGAAGCGGCGGTTGTTATCCACCATGTGAGAGATGTTCTCGGTCTTTTCGTTGGCAACGATCTTCCCCTTGTTGATGATGATGATACGGTCACAAACCGCCTGCACCTCCTGCAAAATGTGCGTGGAGAGAATGACGGTATGATCCTTGCCCAAGCCGCGGATCAGATTGCGGATCTCAATGATCTGCTTGGGGTCAAGTCCCACGGTCGGCTCGTCAAAGATAATGACCTTTGGTTTTCCGATCAGTGCCTGCGCAATCCCCACTCTTTGTCGGTAGCCCTTGGACAGCGTGCGGATCACCTTGTGATACACATCCTTGATCTTAACCGTTTCACAAACCTCGGCAAGATGCGCCTTGCGGTCAAGACGACAGCCCTTGAGATCAAAAATAAATTTGAGATACTCCTCTACCGTCATATCAAGATAAAGCGGGGGCTGCTCGGGCAGATACCCGATCAGCTTTTTGGCGCCGATGGGATCACGTAAAATATCGATCCCTGCAATCGAAGCCTTTCCCGACGTGGAGGACAAATACCCCGTCAGAATATTCATCGTCGTACTTTTTCCCGCACCGTTTGGGCCGAGAAAGCCGACGATCTCGCCGCTCTCCACCTCAAAGCTGATGTCGTCTACGGCACAGTTGGAGCCGTAATTTTTCACAAGATGTTCAATCTTTATCATAAAAGCAGAACTTCCTTTCCGTCTTGAATTCCTCGTACCGCGGCAATTCAACGCCGCAGTCGCAATACGGAGAATATTGTAACATATAAATATGAATAGGATATGAATATCTAAAAAAATATCAAATCCCAGCCTGAAATCTGCGTGAATTTTTCGTGTTATTTCACAACTTTTGGTTCTTTTCAAAATTTTTTACCTTTTTTCGCATAAAGACGGTGTAAAGGGCAAAAATAGAAACAGCAAGACGGCAAGCGTTTCCACAACGCTCGTCGCCCCAAACACAGAAAAAAGCAAAGGAGCAAAAAATATGTGGAAAAGATGGAAAGAATCCCAATTTTTTAGAAAGATGAGGCAGGTACGCGTCAATCGTGCCGTTTACCTTTCCGCCGTCGTCATTTTAATGGCACTTGCGGTAGTACTTGCGGTTACCGCCGCTACCAACCGCGCCAAAAAGAATCCGCTCCCCGAGGATCCCACCGACCAGATCGTCACCGATGCCCCCCAGACCCCCGATACCAACCAACCCGACAACAACACCGACAGTCAACCCACAGTCAAGGATGAAGTCATCCCCGAGCTTGCGCTTCCCGTTTCGGGCAAGCTGATGAAGCCTCACAGTGTAGACGTACAGGTCTTTTCGCAGACCTTAAAGGAATGGCGCGTGCATCACGGCATTGACATTGCCACCGCCGCATCTGCCGACGTTTGCGCCGTTGCCGATGGTACCGTGGCACAGATCTGGGAGGATCCCATGATGGGCTGGTGTGTAGCGGTCACACACAGCGGCGAGTGCGTTTCGGTCTACAAAAACCTTGCCGCCGAGCTTGCCGCCGACATTGCGGTAGGCACTGCCGTACAGCAGGGTCAGCTCTTGGGACACGTGGGTGACACGGCAATTCATGAATTGGCAGATGAACCTCACCTGCACATGGAGATGACAGTCAACGGCCTGCAGGTGGATCCGCTGGATTATTTCAGCGCCACGGTCATCAAAACGCTCTCCGAGGATACCATTTACGAGGAAGAGCTGGGCAAATGAAAAAAGGGGCACTCGCCCCTTTTTTTCATCTTTTTCAAAGACCTTTCATATGATGGAATATCAAAAAACGAAAGGAAGAAACACACATGAACGATTTTTTTCCAACACCCGCACAAAGCTTTGACCCTATCCTTGATCACATCGGCAACGGTTGGATGCTGATCTCCGCCTCGGATGGTAAGCACACCAACACCATGACCGCCTCCTGGGGCGGCTGCGGTGTTTTATGGAATCTTCCCGTTGCCCTCTGCTGGATCCGTCCCGAGCGCTTTACCTATGGCATTATTGAGGCGGCAGATTACTTTTCTCTATCCTTTTTGGATGAAAAGCACCGTAACGCCCTACGATTTTGCGGCACGCACAGCGGAAAAGAGACAGACAAATTTGCCGCCGCGGGCTTGACCTGCCGTCATACGGAAATGGGTGTTCCCTTCCCCGATGAAGCTTTACGGGTGCTGATTTGTCGCAAGCTTTACGCCGCTCCGCTCCACGCCGATGGTTTTTGCGACAGCTCGCTTCTTTCTCATTATCAAAACGGAGGGATGCACAAAACGTTTATCGGAGAGATCGTCACCGTACTGAACAAACGCTAAGGCAACGTGCTTCTAAAATAAAAGGCAGTGTAAAAGGAGCAAAAAGTAAACTTTTGGCTATGATATTGAAAAAATTTGCGAGAAAAACCGCACACTTTCCTTTATAATAATGTTGTTGGCATATGATGATGCCGAGTTTTAAAAAGGAGGGGTGCGGCTTGCAAAAAGGAAGAATTTTTTCTATTGAGGAATTTTCCACCTACGATGGACCGGGAATTCGCACAACGGTGTTTCTCAAGGGCTGTCCTTTACGTTGCACCTGGTGTCACAATCCAGAGGGACAAAGAACCGAAGCCGAGCTTGTCCGCAGTCCCAACGGCTGTCTTTCCTGCGGAGCGTGTCTTGCCGAGGGAGCACGCAAAACGGGAACGCCCTGCTTGGTGCGCGAAAGCGTGGAGGTCTGCCCACGCAGGCTGATCCGTGTTTGCGGCGAGGAGCTTTCCTCCGAGGGACTGATCGCCCGCTTGGAAAAAAACATTCGCATTTTGAACATGAGCGGTGGCGGTATCACCTTTTCGGGCGGTGAGCCTCTGACACAGGCGGCGTTTGTGACGGAATGTATGCATCTGTTACGCGGAAAAACACATCGCGCTCTGCAAACCTGCGGGTATGCATCGGAGGAGACATTTGCGCGCGTGCTTTCCGAGTGCGATTTTGTACTGTACGATCTAAAGCTGATCGACGATGCACGTCACAAGCAGTACACGGGGGTTTCCAACGCGCTCATTTTACAAAATTACCGACGTCTTGCCGCAAGTCGAGTTCCGTTCATCACGCGCATTCCTCTGATCCCAACGGTCAATGACACCGAGGAAAATATCCGCGCCACCGCCGCGCTGATGAAGGAATGCGGGGTCCGCTCCGTTGAGCTACTCCCCTACAACAAAATGGCGGGTGGAAAATATCTGATGCTGGGACGTGAATACGAGCCGCACTTTGACGGATCGGTTGCCCCCTGCGCACGTCTTGAAATCTTTGCAGAATACGGAATTGAGGGAAGGATATTATGACAGAGAAAGTAAAAAAAGCCTTGGCGGCGCTTTGCTCCGCCGAATATAAACAGCAACGGATCGACAACGGCGAGTTTGATATGACAGACGAGCTGATGAAGCTGCCCAAGCGTCTGCGTCGGTTGCCAATGATGGAAGCAATGCTGCAAGCCGAAACACCCATGTTTCTTGAGGAGGACATTTTCGGCTTTCACCGTCGCAATAAGCAAACCGTATCTTACGTAGATCTTGACGGCAGACGTCTGCGCAGCAACGGCGGCAATCTGACACCCAATTATGCACGTGTCATCGGCATGGGCTTTGACGGTGTATTGGAGATCATCAACGAAAGATTGCAGATCTTTCGAACCGAGGACAGTCAGATCGAGTTTTTGGAGACCATGAAAAAGTACGTGGATGCGGTATTTGAGATCTGCGAGCGTTACCGCATTGCCGCACGCCAAACGGGCAGAACGCGTCTTGCCGAGGCGCTGGAACGCATTCCGCACAAGCCTGCCGAAAGCTTTTATGAGGCATGTCTGTTCTTTCAGATCATCGTTTATACCCTCCGTTGCGCATCGTACAATCACGTAACGCTCGGTCGGTTTGATCAATATATGTACCCCTACTATCAAAAGGACGTTGCTCGGGGCGCAAGTCGCGAGGAGCTTTTGGAAACGCTGGAGCTGTTCTTTATCTCACTCAACGCAGACGGGGATCTGTATATTGGAATGCAGCAGGGTGACAACGGACAAAGCATGATGCTTGGAGGTTATGATAAGGACGGAAACAGTATGTACAATGAGCTGACCTTCCTTTGCATGGACGCCGCTGAGGAGCTGACGCTGATAGATCCCAAGATCAACCTGCGTGTCAACAAGACCACCCCCGACGAGATCTACGAATACGGCACCCGTCTGACCAAGCAAGGGCTTGGCTTTCCGCAATACTGCAACGACGATATTGCGATCCCGTATCTGAGATCGATCGGCTACGACGAGGACGATGCCTACGACTATACGGTTGCCGCCTGCTGGGAATACATTGTGCCCAATTGCGCCGTGGACGTTCCCAACCGCGCCACAATGAACTTCCCTTACGTTGTCAACAATGCGATCAGAAGCTCGCTCCCCACTGCAAAAAGCTTTGACGAAGTATTGGCTGCCGCCAAGGAGGAGATCGCCAAGGAATCTCAACGCTTGCGTCAAAAATACTCTCCCACAGAGAGAAGTGACCTTTTAAAGCTTTCCTACGGCTATCTTTCGATCTTTGTGGACGGCTGTCTCGAAAAGGGCTTGGATCTCTCCCAGGGCGGTGCCAAGTATTATAACTACGGCTGTCACGGAGCAGGCATTGCCACCGCCGCCGATGCTCTGGAGGCGGTACGTACCGTGATCTTTGAAGGAAAAAGCATTACCCCCGACGAATTATTGGCGGCGTTGGATGCCGACTTTAAAGGCTATGAGGTTCTTCAAAACCGCCTGCTTTCCTGCGCAAAAATGGGCAATAACGTGGACACGGTCGATGCAATTGCAGGTGAATTGATGGAGACGTTTGCCGCATCCATGAATCACAAGCCCAACGACCGCTACGGCGGTGTCTGGCGCGCAGGCACGGGCAGTGCCATGGAATACATCAGCAGTGCAAGGGTCTGCCCCGCTACCGCAGACGGACGGCACGCGGGAGAGGCTTACGGTTGTAGCTTTTCGCCCGCCATCACTACCCGTCTTGACGGTCCGCTTTCGGTCATTCAATCCTTTACCAAATTTGATCTGACCAAGATCTGCAACGGCGGTCCCCTGACGCTGGAGGTGCATGACACGGTATTCCGCAACGCCGAGGGAGAGAAAAAGGTGGCACAGCTTGTCAAGGCATTTATCCACCTTGGCGGTCACCAATTACAGATCAATTCTATCAACCGCGACCGTCTCTTAGATGCGCAGGAGCATCCCGAAAAATACCCCAACCTCATTGTTCGCGTGTGGGGTTGGAGCGGCTATTTTTGCGAATTGGATCGCGAATATCAGGATCACGTCATCAGGAGAACCGAGTTCAGAGTTTAATATTTCTTTTAAAAGCTGCCTTTCGTTTGATACGGACGGCAGCTTTTTTGTCAAATCAAAAGTCAAAAATCTTATATCGGTTATCTCAATTTTTTATAGTTCTTTCCCATATTGTTTACAAAAAATTCTTGCAGAAGTCTCCGATTTGTGTTATACTGATAACGGATTGACCAAGCAAGGAGGAAAAATCTTTGAAGGAGCATCAAAAAAGTTCACAGACCGAGCAACGCCGCGCAATTTTGTGGAGCGTTGTGTTTGGCATCCTATTTGTTTTGGGTGTGGCAATGGCAACTATTTGCGGATGGTATCGCGTGACCTTTGATCTGGAATTCAAGGAGCTGCTTTACACGCTGGCATCCCCGCTCAAGGGCACGGGAGAAAGCACCGTTTCGCAAATTCTGCACGCATGCCTGCCCATCGTACTGATATGCACCGCTCTTTACGTAGTCATGGCGGTTCTGCTTTGGAAAAAGCGAGAGCTTCTTCCTTGGGCAAGACGTGTGGGCGCGTTGCTTTGCGTGGTTGTACTGATCGTGGCCTCGGTCTTTTCGGTCTATGCCCTGCGTTTGCCTGCCTATCTCCAAGCACTCAACGATAAGACCACCGTCTACGAGGATTACTACGTGGATCCCGAAATGGTAACAATCACGGCGAACGGAGAGCCTAAAAACCTCATCTACATCTATTTGGAAAGCATGGAGACCACCTACGCCTCCAAGGAGGTGGGAGGCGCGCAATATTATAATTTTATGCCCAACTTGACCGATCTTGCCAAGGAAAACCTTTCATTTTCAGACAAAGCAGAGGGCATGCTTGGCGGATTTCACACTCCCCTTGGCACGGGTTGGACAATGAGTGCCTTGCTTGCCACCACGTCAGGAATTCCCTTTTCCTTCCCCTTGGGAGAAAACGGACACAACAAAATGAGCCAGCGGGAATATTTTGCATCGGGACTGACGACGCTTGGTGATATTCTTGCCGAAAAGGGCTACCGTCAGGAGTTTTTGTGCGGCTCGGACAGCTCCTTTGCGGGACGCGACACCTATTTTGAGCAGCATGGGAATTACGAGATCTTTGATCTGTACACCGCCATTGATGAGCATTACATGACCGAGGATGAAACGGTTTGGTGGGGCTTTACGGACGAGCTGCTTTACAAGATCGCCAAGGATGAGCTGACCGAGCTTGCGGCAGGAGAACGTCCCTTTAACTTTACCATGCTGACCGTGGACACGCACCATATTGACGGTTATTTTTGCAAGCTTTGCCAAAACAAATACGGCAACAAGCTTGCCAACGTGGTAGACTGTGCCGACCGTCAGCTTGCCTCCTTTTTGGATTGGTGCCGTGAGCAGGATTTTTATGAGGACACGGTGATCGTGATCACGGGAGACCACCCGCGTATGGATACCACACTGGTTGGCGACACCGACTATTACGACCGCACCATCTACAACTGCTTTCTCAATGCCGTGCCGACGCCTGCGGGAAAGACCACCGAACGTCTGTTTACCAGCTTTGATCTTTTCCCCACAACGCTTGCGGCAATGGGATTTTCGATTGAGGGCGACCGCTTGGGGCTGGGTGTCAATCTGTTCTCCACCCAATCCACGCTTGCCGAAGCATTGGGCTATGACCATTTGGAAACCGAGATCAACAAATTTTCGGATTATTACATTCGGGAGTTTTCATAAAACAACGCTGCCGAGAGCGACCAATTACGGTAACTCTCGGCACTTTTTTAATTCTTTACAACACAAATAGCAGGCTTTTCCATCTCATCCACCGCTTTCAGCCAACCCATGTCAAACAAAGTGTTTACCAAATTTTCAATAGAATTGAAACGATAAACAAACGCACCAACATATTCTGCGGTTTTGCGAATATGCGTGGGAGCAAGATCGGCAGTTACCGTAGCGGCAAGCTGAGACGTTTTTAGATTTAGCGCGGAAAGAATGGCGCAACATTCTTTTAGCATTGTCCGCAGTTCCTTATATTCTTCAAACGTCCACACCGCAAAATTTGCCTTGCCGTGATTGATATATCCTTTCGTTTTCAAGCATTCCTTCCAATCCTTTGACAAAGAATCAAAGCTATTGGTTGCTGCACAAACTAAAGGATCGGTCATTTTACTCCCAAAGTGTTGCGCGTTCAGGGTCTGACAAAAATTGATTGCAATCACGCTCCCCCTTCCATCGCTTGACGGAGTTCCGTTATAGATTCCTTGAATACCTTGAGGCTGATTTGGGGCGACAACCGTTTCCTTACTTATGCCCCAGATAATCCCCCTACCGCCTCCACCGTTGACAAGCGCATACGGTCCGCCGTTTGGTAACTCACCGTAATTTTTTTCAAGCGCACTTTCGGTATCGATCAAGGACCAATGCAAGCACAAAAGCACCTTTTGCCAACGCGCAAGATTTTGATTTGCAAACCGATCACCAAAATTCAAATCAAATTCATCAGCAACCGCAATAAACATTTCTGCCGTATCCTTGGTAAGCTCTTTCAGCTTTTCTTCAATCATCTTGGTACAATCAAGTGTAAAGATTGGGATATTTGTCAGGTATTTATCATTCTTACAAATCAGATACTGTCGATCCACCAACAGCTTGATCTCATCCTCAAGGTAAGGGAGCGACACACCAAGCTCAATCCCAATCTCCTGAAGCGTGACGGGACTATAATATGCCGCAAGCAAAATATTCCCCTTAATCTTTCGTCTTTGAAAGTCATGATATTCGTGATCGTCCCCTGCCTTGGTTCCCCAAAAATCGATTTCAAAAATGCTTGGGCGATAGCTTTTTTCACCGTATAATCTTTCCATATTCATACCCTCTCTAATGATTTTTCTCGCGCGGAACAGGTAATATTTCACCATTTCCGTGCTGATCTCTAATCTGTTTGCGATTTGGGAACAGGAGAGTCCTTCGATATAGTATAAAACGGTCGTATCGCGGTATTTCTTTGACAACAAAGATAATTCACGGCGAAGCAAATTTAAATTCTCTTGTTGGATCATCTCATCCAATACAGATTCCGTTTCATCGGCAATACTTTCGTCAAGCTCGGCAACACGCCTCGCATTTTTGGATTTTTTACGAAGATAGCTCACATAAGTGTTCTCCGCAACCCTCCACATAAAGCCGTAAAAACGATCTGCATCCTTTAAATCATCTGCAGATCTGACCAACGCATAAAGAATATCGCTTGCAAGCTCCTCTGCGTCCATAACATCACCAAGTCTTGTCAAAGCAAATCCAAAGATGGATTTCATGTTTTCCGTAATCAGTTGTTCCAATTTTATACGATCCATTGACCTCTCCATTTCCGTTTTCAGGCGCCTTCATACATATAGTCGCTGCAAATAGCAAGCGGTTAAGACAGTTAAAAAAATTTTGATCATTTTTACAATTTATCTTCTTGTGGCATCCGCGGCTTGTGCGCG
>JAGANE010000074.1 GCA_017624395.1 Clostridia bacterium | reverse complement strand
TCATCGTCATCAATACAATTTCCAGCCATATTCACTCCCATATCCGTGGGAGATTTATAGGGTGATGCACCGTGAATTCGTTGGAACATTGCGTTTAATACCGGAAAGATCTCCACGTCACGATTATAGTTGACGGTGGTCTGTCCGTATGCCTCCAAGTGAAACGGATCGATCATATTCATGTCATTCAGATCTGCCGTTGCCGCCTCATATGCAATATTTACCGGATGCTTGAGGGGAAGATTCCAAATGGGGAACGTCTCAAATTTAGCATATCCCGATTGAATTCCGCGCTTATGCTCATGATAGATCTGGCTGAGGCAGGTTGCCATTTTGCCACTTCCCGGACCGGGTGCGGTGACAACGACGAGAGAACGTGTGGTCTCAATATAGTCGTTTTTGCCATAGCCCTCGTCACTGACAATAAAATCAATATCCGAGGGATAGCCGGGAATACTGTAATGACGGTAAACGCGAACCCCTAAGGACTCCAATCTCTTTTGGAATTTGATAGCCGCAGGCTGATCCTGCCAGCGTGTCAAAACCACGCTGCCAACGTACAAGCCAAAGCTGCGGAAGGCATCGATCAAGCGAAGGGTATCAAGATCATAAGTGATTCCAAGATCGCCGCGTACCTTGTTTTTTTCGATATCATTGGCGTTGATTGCAATCACGATCTCCGCCTGATCCTTGAGTTGGATCAGCATTCTGATCTTACTGTCGGGAGAAAAGCCGGGTAAAACACGTGCGGCGTGATAGTCATCAAACAGCTTTCCGCCAAATTCCAGATAAAGCTTTCCGCCAAACTGCGCAATTCTTTCACGAATATGCTCGGATTGCATGGCGATATATTTCTCGTTGTCAAAGCCCTGTTTATACATCGGTAAATTCCTCTTTCCTGTTGATCATTGTACGTTCAGTCGATAAATACCGTCGGCACGGCTGTCAAGACTTATGCTATAAAATTTTGTCATAGCGGAAATCAGATAATCCACGTCCGTCGCTCCTGCGGTTTCATACGCGGAGTGCATGGCAAGCTGTGCCATACCAATATCCACGGTGCAAAGAGGCACTAACGTGTTGGAAATACTGCCCAGCGTTGATCCACCCGGCATATCACTGCGGTTGGCATAATATTGCACGGGAACGCCTGCGCGGCGGCAGATTTCGGAAAACAGTGCCGCAGACATTCCGTCGGTAGTATATTTTTGCGCGGCATTGGATTTGATCACCACCCCTTGATTGAGCATGGGAGAGTTTTGTGCATCGCTCAGCTCTGGATGATTGGGATGCTTTGCGTGTCCGTTATCAGCGGAAACCATCATGGAGGACGAAAGCATACGACGCTTGTCAACCTCCAACTCCTCGCAAATGCGATCCAACACGTCGGAAAGGAACACAGATCCTGCCCCCTGCTTGGTAGCACTTCCCGTTTCCTCGTTGTCGGCGGAATAGCAAACAGTGACCGCATTTTGGGAAGCTTTTGCTGTAAGAAAGCCCTTGAAGGTGCCAAACGCACACATCAGGTTATCGATTCGCGGTGCGGAAAAGAACTCCTCGGATGCGCCCCAAATGCTCCCCTTGGCACGATTGACCACGTAAAGATCCATACCAACGATATGCTCTGCATCACATTGTAATTCGGCTGCAAGGATCTGCTTTAATGAGATTTCAGCATCTCCCTTTTGTGCAAACAGTGGAAGCATATCTACTGCAGGATTGTAGCTGTATCCTGCGTTTACGCTACGGTTGAGATGAATTGCTACGTTGGGGATCAACAGCAAATCCCGATCAATTTTTACGGTTTTTGCCGAGAAATTTCCATTTTCGCAAAGAATTACACGCCCCGCAAGAGACAACGGACGGTCCAGCCAGCTTGACAGGATTGTCCCCCCGTAAACCTCGGTATTCAATCGTACATATTCATTGCAGGAAAGAGACTCCGCATTGCTTTTGAGCTTGAACATCGGAGAATCGGTATGCGTTGCAGAAATCAAAAAGTGATCTGCTTTGTTGCACGGGATACGAAATGCAAGAATGGCGGATTGATTTCGGGTAACGTAATATCCCTTTCCCGCCTCAAGTGCCCATTCGTCTGCTTCATTCAAACGGACAAAGCCGTTTTCCTCAAGCATACTTGCGGTTGAAGCAACAGCGTGAAACGCCGTAGGACTATTGTCAATAAAGGAGATCAGCTCCCTGACCTGTGTCTGCTTTTGTGTTTTCATCTCTATCCCGCCCCTCTACAAAAACTATTTTATATTATAACATATAAAGCAATTGAAATCAATACAAACCAAATGAATTTTTCCAAATTTTCAATTTTTATTTTCAAATTCGGTCGCTTAAACCAAGCGGTTTCGCTTTTCTCCGTTGATAAAGGAGACGATGTTCTCCAAAACCTCATCCAATAAGCGCACACGCGTTTCGTAAGCCCCCCAAGCCATATGCGGCGTCAGGCAAACGTTTGGAAGTGCCTTGATCGCTTGAAAAGGATGATCCTCTGCCATGGGTTCGGCACTGTAAACGTCTACTCCCAAGCCGCCAAGGTGACCTCCTTGAATCGCCTCTGCAAGCGCGGCTTCATCAGCCACCGCCCCACGAGCTACATTGACAACCATCGCTCCCTTTTTCATCATTTTAACATGCTCTGCATCTAAGAGATGATAGGTCTCCTCGCTCAGCGGAGTGTGGAGTGTTAAAATATCGGATTTTTGGCAAATCGTATCAAAATCCACACATTCCGCGTCGGATACGGGTACTCTTTTATGAACCAGAACACGGCAACCAAGTGCCTCTGCTACTCTGCTTACCTGACGTCCGATGTTGCCATATCCCACAATGCCCCAGGTCTTTCCTGCAATTTCATGATAAATCGGGATCAATCGATTGGGAACGCCGCTTTTTGTATAAAAGCCGTCCCTGACGTAATGATTGTATTCCGCAAGATGTGTCATGAGGGAAAGCACCATTGAAACCGTGACCTGTGCTACCGATTGTGTAGAGTATCCAACCACGTTGCATACGGCAATTCCCTGCTTTTTGCACACCTCCAGATCCACGTTGTCAAAGCCTGTTGCCGTGATACAGATCAGCTTGATATGGTGATCGGATGGGAGATTTTGGGCATTGATTTTGACCTTGTTCAATACCAGAACGTCGGCATCTGCAATTCTTTCCGCTACCTCATCGGGCGCGGTTCCCGAATAGGTTACCACCTCTCCAAAGCGCAAAAATGAATCGGTGGAAAGGTCGGATCCAAGCGTTGCCGCATCCAAAAAAACGATTTTCATAATAAATACTCCCAATTTTTGTTTTCTATAACTACAGTATAACGCAAAAAAGAAATTTCGTCAAGTAAAAGAATACGAAAATTACAAATATTTGCAAAAAAGCCTTGCAAAAAAGCACTTTTTCATTTATAATAGAGGTTAGAACCATTCACCCTTGAAAGGAGACGTTCTATGAATACTGATAAAAACGAAATACTCTGTCAGGAGGAGGCCTTAACCTCGCGTGAAATTTTGCGAGAGGTCTATGATGCCATGAGTGAAAAGGGCTATAATCCGATCGGACAGATCGTTGGGTATCTTTTGTCCGAGGATCCCACATATATCACCAATTATAAAAACGCGCGTGCCTTGATCCGAAAGATCGACCGCGATGAATTGATGGGAGAATTGGTGAAAAATTATTTGGAGTTGAACTGACGAATGTCGCTATTAAAATGTATTTCTCTTTCAAACGGTGCTTTGGTAGCACCGCCACGGGAGAGTGTGATATGTCTTGGTAATTTTGACGGCGTTCATTTGGCACATCAGGCATTGCTTAAAAAGGCTTTGGAAATTCGCCAAAAGCACTTTCCTCGGGCGTCGTGTGCCGTGCTTTGCTTTTCCTCGCTGTCGTCGGATCATCTGCTCGCCTCTCCCCCCGCGCATCTCTCTACCTTGGAGCAAAAAAGAAGGCTCTTTGCCGAAATGGGAATGGAATACCTCTTTCTTGCCGAATTTGATCAGCTTCGTTCTCTTACTCCCGAGGATTTTATTCTCCGAATTTTGCAGGAGCAATGTCACTGTGTGGCTGCGGTGTGCGGCTTTAATTATCGCTTTGGAAAGAACGGCAGCGGAAACGCGGACACTCTGCGCCAACTGCTTGGGGCGCCTGTCACGGTCTTGGACGAAATTCTAGCAGACGGAAGCTGTGTCAGCTCCACAAAAATCCGCAATCTGCTCGCCATTGGCAAGGTAGACGTTGCGGCAAAGCTTTTAACTCGTCCCTATTCCTTTGAAGCCGAGGTCGTACACGGAAAATCGTTGGGGCGTGCCATCGGAGTTCCGACACTCAATCAATTCTTTCCCCCAAAAGTACTGATCCCGTGTCACGGCGTTTATATCACCGATTGTGAAGTAGACTGCGATGTCTATCGCGGAGTTTCCAACGTTGGCGTCCACCCAACCGTAGACGATGCGGCGTGTGTCAACTGTGAAACGCATCTTTTAGACGTTTCCCAAGATCTTTACGGAAAGCTTGTAAAGGTTTCCTTTTTAAGCTATCTTCGTCCAGAATGTCGTTTTGACTCGATAGAAGCCCTTCAAAAGCAATTGCAAACCGACATTGAAGCCGCCAGAAGCTATCAAAAGGAGGCACTATGATTCAAAAAAGTACACGCTTGATCGTTGTCTGCCTCTCTCTTTTTCTTTTGATCCTTTCTGTAATTTCTCTTGTTCCTGCGTCTGCCGCAGAGCCTGAGGTCCCCTCGATTGCCGAGGCAAACGCCGCTTGGTTTTATCATTTGGAGAGTCAATCGTTGATCTGCTCCAAAAACGACGACACGCAGATCCCCGCAGGCTCCACCGTAAAGGTGCTTGCAGGCTTGATTGCCTGTGAGACGCTCAAGGATCGCGGAACGGAATTGGTAAGCGTGACTGCGGAAATGATCTCCGCCTCCTCGGGTTATCGGCTTAAGCTAAAGGCAGGAGACGTTTTGACCGTAGAACAGCTTTTGTATGCCGCCGTTTGCGGTAGCTACAACGATGCCTTTGACGTGCTTGCCCATCTGATTGGTGGCAGCCGCGAGGAATTTGTGAAAAAAATGAATCAGCGCGCCCAAGAGCTTGGTGCGGAGCATACGATTTGTACCGATCCCAGCGGAATTGACGACGGCTCTTTGACCACAGTGTCCGACGTTGCAAGCATTGCGCTTGCTGCCTATCAAAACGAATTGTTTATGAAGATCAGCAGTACGGCAAGATACCCTTTGAACACATCGGCACAGCTTGCCGTTTCCATCATTTCCAATCGGAACGCGCTCATCTATTCGGATAGCACAACACAATATTATAATGCAAAATGCAAAGGAATGAGCGCAGGCTCCACCGCGCGCGGCGGTAATTGCGTGGTTACGGTAGCAAGCAACGGACGTGAAAGCTATCTGTGTGTTATCATGGGGGCATTGGATGCCGAGAACGTCAATTACGGATACGCTGTGACCAACCGATTGATCAATTGGGTTTATCAAACCTATTCCTACACCGACGTGATCACTGCCGAAACCGTTCTTTGCACCATTCCTGTCACCGTTTCGGATATGACCTCCGAGGTTGAGGTCAAGACGCACGAAACACTTTCCTGCTATCTTCCCAAGGATCTGGAAATCGGTGTGGATATTACGTACAGCATCCGCTTGATGTACTCCTCCTTAGAGGCTCCCGTCTTAGAAGGAACCTTTGTTGGCTACGTGGCGATTCTTTGGAATGACCAAACCCTTGGTACCATCCCTCTTTACACAGCAGGAGCTGCGGAGCGAAGCGGGTTTGTCAGTGCCTTAATGAATATTCGGGCACTGACCGAAAGTCGCGTTTTTTGTGCCGGAGCAATCTTTTTTGCCGTCACACTTGTTGCATGGATCGTTACGGAGTATGTCATCATTCTGCGTAAAAGGCACAAGTGGGATAAATATTTTAGTGAAAAAATGAATCCTCCCCTATCCATCGATCAAAAAAGAAGAAAGTAAAGAATGCCTATGCAAAACAATGAAAAAAAGAATGCCGTAACCTGCGAGACCTGTGTCTTTTATGATTACGACGAAGAATACGATTGTTATGAATGTCAAATGAATTTGGATCAGGACGAGATGGGGTATTTTCTCTCAGGACAAACCCGTTCCTGTCCCTATTACCGTTTTTACGACGAGTACAAAAGCGTCCAAAAGCAGATCTGACAAAAAACGCACGCACCGCAGACATCTATTTTGAAACTTTGTCTGCGGTGCTTTTTCTATGTAACTATGACTTTTGATATTTGCGCCAATTTGCGGGACTTACACCATAGCAACGCTTGAACATTTTTGAAAAATTGGTGGAATCATCATATCCGCACAGCTTTGCGGCAGCGGCAACCGAAAATCCCTCGTTCAATCGCGCCTTGGATGCCTCCATACGCACGTGTATCAGATATTCCTGTATGGTCTGCCCTGTTTTTTCCTTGAATACACGAGAAAGATAACGACGGTCAAGATTCATTTTTTCGGCGATTTCCTCCACACGCAAGGGCTGCATATATAGCGCATGGATATGATCCTTCACACGTCTGACATAGTGATTGTGCGCTTTCTTTCCTTCAAACAACTCTGCATACATACGAAAGAGCAAGGAGGCAATCATGTACTCACGCATAGGCGTATCCGCCACATTTCTGATCTCATAGATTAACCCCGATGGAAACTTAATGACAGTAGGCAATTGAAGAAACTTTTTAGACAATGCGCCGTTAAAAGCAACCCATTCGTAACACCACGGCTCGTCTGCATCGGCGGTATAAGTCACCATTTCATCGGGAAAGATCAAAAAGGCTTCTCCCGCATTTACCCGATAAACAGTATCACGCTTGTAAACGGTTCCCTTTCCCGAGATCACATAGTGGATCAGGGTGTAATTTCGGATGTACGGACCAAAGCTATGCTCGGGGTGACACTCTTCATATCCCAAAAGCAACGGATTCAGATCAGAAAAATGACGATTGACCAAAACAGTTTGATACATTCTACTTTTTTTCAATTGGCTCAATTGCTTCATTTTTTGACACCTCTTTGTAAAAGTAGTTACATTATACCATATTTTAGTTACACTTTGCAATAGACATTTGAAAAAAAATGTGGTATAATTATGGTAAACTACTGCAAATCTGTTTTTTTGCAGCGAAAAGCAAAGGAGAACAACTATGAAAGTAACCTTTATGGGTGCGGGAAGCACTGTATTTTCCAAAAACGTATTGGGAGACACCATGCTCTGCGATGCATTTCATGACGTTGAAATTGCACTTTACGACATCAATGCAGATCGTCTGGAGGAATCCTACGTTCTGATTTCCGCAATGAACAAGAGCATCAATCAGGGACGTGCTACCGTAAAAAAATATCTCGGCGTAGAGCAACGCAAGGATGCACTACGCGGTGCTGATTTTGTAGTCAACGCCATTCAAGTAGGTCTTTACGATCCCTGCACGATCATTGACTTTGAAATTCCCAAAAAATACGGTCTGCGCCAGACCATTGGGGACACCCTGGGCATTGGCGGAATTTTCCGTGCTATGCGTACCATTCACGTATTAAAGGATTTTGCGCGTGATATTGAGGAGGTGTGTCCCAACGCGTGGTTCCTCAACTATACCAACCCCATGGCAATGCTGACGGGTTATATGCAACGCTACACAGGCGTAAAGACAATCGGTCTTTGCCACAGCGTACAGGTTTGCGTTAAAAGTCTGTTCAAGCACCTGGATATGCTGGATCAGCTTGACGGAACGATCTCCAAGATTGCAGGTATCAACCATATGGCATGGTTGCTTGAGATCACCGACAAGGATGGCAACGACCTCTATCCCGAGATCCGCCGCCGTGCTAAGGAAAAGAACGCATCTCAAAAGCACAACGACATGGTTCGCTTTGATTACATTGATAAATTGGGCTATTACTGCACCGAAAGCAGTGAGCATAACGCCGAGTACAATCCCTTCTACATCAAGCCCGGACGCGAAGATTTGATTGAAAAGTTCAATATTCCGATCGACGAGTATCCTCGCCGTTGTATTGATCAGATTGCAAAATGGCAAAAGCAAAAGGAAGAGCTTTTGGCAGGCGGAAACGTTCAGCATGAGAGATCCCGTGAATATGCATCGCATATTATGGAAGCAATCATGACCGACAAGCCCTACAAGATCGGCGGTAACGTGATCAACCACGGTTTGATCTCCAATCTTCCCGACCTTGCCTGCGTAGAGGTTCCCTGCCTTGTTGACGCAAACGGTATTACCCCCACCTACGTTGGCGATCTTCCTCTGTAGCTGGCGGCAATGAACTCCTCCAACATCTATCCGCAGATGCTCACCGTAGAAGCAGCACATACCGGTTGCCGTGAAACACTTTATCAGGCAGCAATGATGGATCCCCACACGGGCGCGCAGCTTTCCACCGACGAAATCGTTGCCCTTTGTAATGATCTGATCGAAGCGCATACCAACGCAGGATATCCTATTTTCTGATTTTGAAACACCAACCATTATGGGAGAAAGTCCAAAAGGACTTTCTCCCATATTTTTATCGTTCTCCCAACAATTCACTGACCGTGACCGGCTCATAACCGCGCTCTATCAGGCGAGGCAGCAAAATTTCCAATGCTTCGGGAGTTTTACTGTGCCTTCCGATATAGTCATGCATTAAAATAATATCACCGGGGTGGATCTTGGAAAGCACGGTCTCCACAATTTGTTCGGTATTTTTATTTTCCCAATCTCTTGTATCAAGGCTCCATAAAATCAACGTGTAATCGTTTTCTTCACTGCTGTTTTCCACATACGTGCTCATAGCCCCCTCGGGAGGTCGGAACAAATGAGGACGGTACTCGCAAAGCTCCTCCAAAATATCCTCACAAAGCCATATTTCTCGCTCTACATCCTCTCTGGAAAGCCTTTCCAGATGCGTATGAGAATAGGTGTGATTTCCCACCTCGTGTCCCGCATCTATCACCGCGCGCGCCGTTTCGGGATAATTCTCGATATTAACGCCAACCATAAAAAAGGTGGCGGAAACATGAAAACGATCTAAAATATTTAAAATCCGCGGTGTCAGAATCGGGTGCGGTCCGTCATCGAAGGTAATGGCGATCTTCATAGAATCATTTTCAACAGAACGGTAAGCCTCAAGAGCCGTTGTCGGGAAACAGATCAGAAAAGCCGTTAATGATACGCAAAGCACTCCCGAAAGGAGCTTTGACAATCCTCGGCTTTTTTGTACCGCCATCATGTCATCCTTCCTTTGCCGTTAGCTCATCCAAGCTTCCAAATCGGTAACCGTTTGCCTTTAGGTGACGAATCACGTCTCCAAGAATTTCGGCATTGGTCTGCGATGTGGGATGCAAAAGCATTACTTCTCCGTTGTGAACGTTATCCAAAATAATCTTCTTTGCTTTATCATTGCTCATCTGCTTGCCATTATCCCAATCAGGATAGGCAAAACTCCAAAAAATCGTTTTGTAGCCGTTTTTCCTTGCACTTTCCATATTTTCTTTGCTAAAGCGCCCCTCGGGAGGGCGATAATACGACGCCATTTGGTATTCTGTATGCGTCTCGTAAATTTGTTCCAATTCCTTTAATTCTGCCAAAAAATTCGCCTCCTCAAGCGCGGACATATCCTTGTGTCGCACGGTATGGTTGCAAACAAGATGCCCCTCATCAGCCATTCTCTTGACAAGCTCGGTGTTTTTTGTAATCAGATTTCCAAGCACAAAAAAGGCGGCAGTGACCTTTTCCTCTTGCAATACATCCAAAATTTTTTCCACGTTTCCGTTCTCATATCCCGCATCAAAGGTCAGATATATGACCTTGTCCGCGGCATTTGGATCGGTATGATTATGATCAATATAATACCCCTCAAAATCTTCTACAAAAGAAATATCGTCTCCCACGCGCGGTTGCACGTGATCCTTGACGTGTACGCAATACCAATTGTACGCCTTTGCCTCTGCATGACAGGGGAATAGCAGCATCAAAATAGAGGTGCATACGCAAAAAAAACAAATTAAAATTCGTTTCATGGGTTGTTCTCCTTTCAAAAAAGCATTCATCAAGAGTTTTCCTCCATATGAAAAGAATCAACCGCGAAAAAAACAGACAGTTTTGGTGATTTTTGAACAAAAAAAGGCATGGAACAAGATCTTCCATGTCTTTTCTTTCCGTTAAGGCAGTGTGCTGCAAGCTTCTCTGTCATGATCCATAAACACCAGCATCATGGAATAAAAGAGCGAGGGATAGATCTTGAACAGCAGTACGTCCAACAAGCTGCATATCAAAAGTGAAAAAATGCAGATGGCAAAAAAGGTCTTTCCAACGGTGGGATGTCTGAGGACAAGACGCACGGTACAAAAACGATGATATGCATACAACGCTACCCCAACAAGCCCCATGGAGCCAAACAACTGCACCGCGGTGTTATGGTAGAGATAAGAATCAAAGGTGCGCTCCCATTCCGAGGTGGTATAGGAATCGTAAAAGCCTGAGCCAAAGATGGGATGATCGCAAAAATGCCCAAAGCCGATTTTCCACATATCAAATCTGCCGTTGTCACCAAAGCCATAGCTCAAAAAATTACCGACCAATGAAAAAATCTTTTCGGAGAACAACAAGCAAAACGCAATGGCTCCAAAGGCAAGAATTGCCGTAAAAATTCGGTTTTGCTTGCGATTTTTACCGCGAATACAAAGATAAAGTAAGCAAAGTGCCAGCACAAGACTTCCAAAAAGAAGCGCTCCGCGACTTTGGGAGAGTAAAATACAGAAGTAAACAAATAACCCAAGCACAAAGCCAATCCAACCGTGTCGGTGCGATGCCGCAAAATAAAAGCAAGCGGGCATCAGGAATGCCAGCATTCCGCCAATCGTCGTCCATACGCCCCAGCCCAGCACAACGCTCCCCTTTACGATCTCACCGTTTTCAAACCGAACCGTGGTAAAATAAGCAAGGATCAGCTCTGCCGCAATCAAAAGTGCGGCGATCACAAGACAGTACATCAAATAATCGGTGGAGTGACTGTCAAAACGAAGATACGAAGCAAACAACCAATAAACTCCCAGCAACGTCAGTGCAATAATTGCGCCAAAAAGGAGGTTTTTGAGGATATAGTTGGAACTGAACAATCCGTTGAGCAAGAGCGCCAAGGAAAACGCCAACAAACCGAACAGGCTTCCATTTTTGGGAAACGGATTTCTTTGGGCAGCATTCCGCACCGCAAAAATGACCAAAGATGCAAACACAATTGCCAACACGATACCAGCGGTGATCAGGACGGGAGCGTTGAGATAACGCTCGTCAAAGCCCGTATCATGTGGCTTGTAATCCTTTGCCGAAACCGTAAAGATCAAGCACAAAAGCGGCAGAACGGCAAACCGAATATCGTTACAAAGAAAGAATGCGGGAACCATAGAAAGCAGCAAAATTGCGGCAAACGGTACCTCAGCCCCCGTGGCATGGCCAAGAAGGATTAAAAGTGCCGAAAAGATTGGATAATATGCGCCAAGATAAAAGCGGCGCAGGCTCTCAAAAGCACGGCTCATTCGTTCTTCCTCCTTTGCAAAAAGCCTCTTGTCAACACGTCAATGTTTTTTTCAAAGACCGATGACAGACGATATTGGGAAAGCACGGGATAGGAGCGTGATCCCACGCCGTAATTTTTTTGTACATAAACGTCCTTGACAAGCCGACAAAAGGCATCGGTATCATCCAAAGGATACAGCGAATTTGGCATATCCGTCAAAAGATCGGTCTGTCCCTTGGTTGCCGACGCCACAATGGGCAAGCCACAAAGCATTGCCTCCATGACGTTAAAGGGCAACCCCTCGGAGCGGCTTGCCGAAACGTAAAGATCGGAAATGGCAAGATAGGGTGTGACGGGCTCACAGTTTCCCGTCAAAAAAACGGCGTTTTGTAAGGAAAGTGCCTCAATTTCGGCTTCTAACGTCTCGCGTTCTCCGCCCTCTCCAACCAACAAAAGGCGTGCGGGAATTCCACTGTCACGCAAAGCTTTGAGGGCACGGATCAAAAAAATTTGATTTTTACGACTGCTCAATTCCCCAACAAAGGTACAAAGAAGCTCTTGTTCTGTTGCTGCAAAGGATGCCCGTAGTGCTGGATCGGGGTGTGGAAGCTCCCAAAAGCCGTCCACGCCCATTCCGTTGATAAAATCAACGCGACCGCGGCAAAGACGGTGCTTTTGGGCAATTTCCAAGTCCTCGGCATTCATCACGGCAATGTCATCGGTATTGTTGCGGAGCAGCTTTTCACATAGCAAAAGCACTCGATCCTTGATTCCCTTTTGATCCTTGGAAAAAAGATAGCCGTGCACCACATTGAGAACGTACGGTCTTTTGCGGGAAAGCAGCATTGCAGCGCGTACCAAAAACGCTGCAAGTGTGGTGTGCAGCAGGACGGCATCAAATTGCTCCTGCTTGAGAATTTTGCGAATTTTGAAAATACTGCGCAGATTGGCAAAACTGAAAAAATGCTTGTCAAAAAGAACAGGAAAATCCACGTCCTCACCCGTTGCCATTGTATAAACGTCGGCGTTTTTTTTCAATTCGGCAAGATAGGGTGCGTGAAAGCGGCGCAAGTGCGATGCCGTAGAGGCAACGTAAAGTATTTTATGCCTTTTCGTCATCATGCTCCTCCACAGACGGGCGATATCCCCTTCTCTCCGCTCTTTGCTTATGCTTTTCCTCTTGCGCCGCATACTTTTCGTGTCGGTTGACGGCACAGAAAGGGGTTAACAGAAGGATACGAATGTCTCCCCAAAACGTCCAGTTTTCAATATAGTTAATGTCCTCGTCAATGCGCGCCTGGATCGAGGTATCTCCTCTGAGTCCCTTGATCTGTGCAAGTCCCGTAATACCGGGGCGCAAGGTATGCTTCAGCATATACAGAGGCACCTCTTTTTTGAATTTTTCAACAAAGAACGGCACCTCGGGACGCGGACCGACAAGGCTCATGTCGCCTTTTAAAACGTTGAAGAACTGCGGCAGCTCGTCCAATGCGAATTTGCGGATAAAGGCTCCGAATTTTGTCTTACGGGGATCGTTTTCGGTTGACCATCCCGTTTGCTCCGAATCGTTGACACGCATGGAACGGAACTTATACATGGTAAATTCACGGTTGTTCTTTCCCACACGGATCTGTCGGAATAAGATCGGGCCGGGAGACGAAATACGCACGCCAATGGCGGTAAAAATCATCAAAGGTGAAGTTACAATAATCAAAAGCAGAGATCCTACAATGTCCAAAAGGCGCTTGAAAAGCTGATTGATCTTGCTATCAAGCGGCGTGCTTCGGATATCGATGATCGGTAGATTCCCAAGCTCGGTCACCTGTCTCGGTGATCGGAAATAGCTGCAAATGGCAGGCACGACCATTGTTTTGGCACAATTGTTATTACATATCGTAATATACTTGGTGATCAGTTTTTTTCTGACCGTATCAAATGCCAAAATGACCTCATCGGGAGCGTATTCCTTCAAAATACGGTCAAGGTCCCCCGTTGTTCCAAGGTGCGGCAGTCCAATTACGTTCAAATTTCCCACGTATCCGATGACCGAATATCCGAAATGGGGGTTATTAAGGATCTCCTCCATATAGGCATCCGCCATTTCCTGACTGTCGGTCACCAGCAAAACGTGCTTGATGTTGCGTTGATTGGCACGGATACTGCGCAAAAATGAGATCATTGCCAGCTTTTTGGCACACAAAACGATAAAGCTGACGCCGCAAGCCCATACTGCCCAGGTAATATAAGGACGAATTGCAATACCGGGGAGCAAAATTGCCATGGCGGAAAAAAGTCCGCAGGTTGCAAGGTTTGACAAAAAAACACGTCCGACAAAATAAATGGGCTTGCGTGTACGCATAGGAACGTAAACGTTATAATAGTTATACAAAAAAGAAATAACAAGCGTAACCGCCGTCATCATGAAAAACGAGCGCGCACTGTTTACCGTAATGACGGAGGGATACATAAATTTTGCGATCCAGAAGCATAGATAAGCAATGATAAAATTTAGTGCAAAGTCTATGAGCTTATCCAAGCCCGCGAGTAGATCGTGATAGCCTTTATTGGGTTGCATATCCGTTGACGCCACCTTTCCCTATTTTTATTATCATTTGAAAATATATCAAGCTTTATATCCTTATTATTTTACCATACTTTCATAAAAAAAGCAACTGTTTCGGCATGAAAAAGCAAAAAAACCTTTATTATTTACAAAAAGAGATAAAAAATGCCCCTGAACTGCCCAAGCAATCGCAAACGCACTCTTTTGCGGCGGCATTGGTAGTTCGGGGGCCTTGATAGGATGGAAGTAACACCAAGGCTTACCTCGGTGCAAAATCAATACTACGGGGGATTATTTTTCGTCAAAATTCATTTTCATCTGTGCGGCAAGCTCACTGCGATGCTTTTCCATCAAAGTTTGAATACGCTTAATAGGATTGAGCAACGAGCTGATGGTATCGTCGTCGTTGAGCGTATCGATCAGATATGCAACGTACTTACACATATTGACCTCGACGAACCAAGGCTTTTTCAAAAGCTCGGGACGGCGATAGATCAGGTTGGTAGAAAGCACGCGGTCAAACACACCGTCACGGAATGCCTGATCAAACTTATCAAAGCCCTCGGTAAAGAGTGCAAAGGTTGCAAAACAGAATACGCGGTTAGCGCCCTTTTCCTTGAGCTGCTTGCATACATCGATCATCGATTCGCCGGACGAGATCATATCGTCAACAACGATGGCATCCTTGCCGTGCAGATCCTGTCCAAGATACTCGTGTGCCTCAATGGGGTTCTTTCCGTTGACAACGATCGAATAATTTCTTCTCTTATAGAACATACCGATGTCAAGTCCCAGCACCGAGCTATAATACATACAGCGGCTCATTGCGCCCTCATCCGGAGAAATGATTGCCATATGATCCTTATCGATCTGTACGTCCGGAACGGCACGGATCAATGCCTTGATCATCTGGTAAGTAGGACGGACATTATCAAAGCCTGCAAGCGGAATGGCATTGCAGATACGCGCGTCGTGTGCATCAAAGGTCAAAATGTTGGATACACCCATCTGTACCAACTCCTGCAGCATCATTGCACAGTCAAGAGACTCACGTCCCGACTTTTTGTGCTGTCTGCCCTCGTACAGCATAGGCATGATCACTGTAATTCTGCGTGCCTTGCCGCCGATTGCCGCGATGATACGCTTCAGATCAGCGTAGTGATCATCGGGACTCATCGGCACAGTCACACCGTACATATTGTAAGTAACGCCGTAATTAAAGGTGTCACAAATAATGTAAACATCCTTTCCTCTCATCGATTCGTGGATAATTGCCTTACCCTCGCCCGAACCGAATCTGGGGCAATCTGCGGAGATCAAAAAGGTTTTATCCTCTCCTCCGCGTCTGCGCCAATCCTTTAAATAGTAATCCACCTGATCTGCGAATTTTTCGCAGCCACGCATACCGATTACCGCTATCTCACCGTAATGATTGTCCTTCATCTTAAGCCTCCAAAAATTTTTTCTTTATAGTCCCCAATTATCGGCGCGGCATAGCTTTGCCACACCGACCTGACGGGTAATTTTTTGTCAGTTGAGTGCGCAAAAACGTCCGTACGCCTCATCCCACATAGCTCTGTCTTGGGTAGGCTCATACGATTTGAGTTCAAAGGATGCGGCAATGATCTGCCGTGCCTGCTTTACGTCGGCAACCTCACCTGCGGCAATTGCCTGCATCATCAGGTTTCCGACTGCGGTTGCCTCCTCGGGACCTGCGGAAACGGGAATTCCGCAAGCATCGGCGGTCATCTGCGAGAGGAACTTATCCTTGGTTCCACCGCCAACCACGTGAATGACCTTTGCCTGTCTGCCCATCAGATCGTTGATCGATTCCACGGTCAAGCGATATTTGAGCGCCAGACTTTCGTAAATACATCTGACGACCTCGCCCACGGTTTCGGGCACGGGCTGTCCTGTGCGGCGACAATATTCACGAATGCGCTCAGGCATATTGCCGGGAGTTGCAAAGGATGCGTCGTCGGGATTGATCAGGCTACGGAACGGCTTGCATTCCTTTGCCCAAGCCTCCATCTGTGCAAAGCTGTATTCATTGCCCTCGCGTCTCCACTGACGTCTGGACTCCTGAATCAGCCAAAGTCCCATGATATTCTTTAAGAAGCGGATCGTTCCGTTTACGCCGCCCTCGTTTGCAAAGTTGAGTGCCTCGGAGCGCGCGTTGATCAGCGGCTGCTTCAATTCTGTTCCCATCAAGGACCATGTGCCGCTACTAATAAAGATAAAGTCATCCTCCTGCGTGGGAACCGCCAAAACGGCACTTGCCGTATCGTGCGCTGCCACGTTGATGACCTCGGCATCGGTCTTGCCCGTTTCGCCAAGCACCTGCGGAAGCAGCTTGCCCAAGCGGTTGCCGGGTTGAACGATCTCTCCAAAGAGCTTTCTCGGAATTCCAAGCTTGTCGGTCAATTCAAACGCATAATCACGCTTTGCCGCATCAAGGATTGCTGCGGTGGAAAGAACGGTATATTCGTTTGCCATCTTACCTGTCAGGAAATAGTTGAGCAGGTCGGGAATATTCAGCATACGGTCGGCACGCTCAAACACGTTGGGATCGTCTATCAGATCAGCCGCCAGCTGGAAGATGGTGTTAAAGTTGATGCATTGAAGTCCCGCCGTGGCGTAAAGGTCGGAAAGCGGAAGCTTTTTGGCAACGTGATCGGTAATACCATCGGTTCGGGTATCGCGGTAATGGACGGGATTGGAGAGCATTCTGCCGTTTTTGTCAAGCAGTGCGTAGTCAACGCCCCACGTGTCAATACCGATGGAGGAAACGTTATCCCCCTCGATCACGGTTTTGGTGATAGACTGCTTGATCTCGTGGAAGATGCGCAGGATATCCCAATGCATTCTGCCGTTGACGATTACGGGATCGTTGGAAAAACGGTGATTTTCTCGCAACGTCAGCTTTTCGCCATCAAAGGTACCGACGATTCCGCGTCCGCTGGACGCGCCAAGGTCGATCGCAAGCATTTTCAGTTCTTTCATGGAAATCCTCCGTAGAATTTTGGATTATGATATTATTATATCATAAACAAAGCTCGTTTGTATGAACTTTTTGTGAACTAAACCATCTTTTTCCGTAGAAAAAACAAAAAAGAACATTTTTTGACACGGAAACATACTTTTAATGTTTTTGGCAGAAAGGAACGAATCATTCTCTATGTGGAATAAAGCAACATTCCAAGGACTGCCGAGATGAGAATCATCAAGATCGGAGCGGGCTTTTTCTTTCGTATTTTTTTGAAAACAAGGGCGATCAAAGCCAACCCTCCAAAAATGATGATCGCTTTGCAGTCAATTGCAACACCTTTGTCAATCGCTGAAATTCCGAACAACACACTTAAGAGCATAGTAACCGCCGTGGCAAGAATCATTGCAACCACGCAAGGTCGTACACCCTTGAGGAACGCCTGTACCCCGTTGTATTTGAGAAAGCTTTGTATGAACGCGACAATCAGCAAAATAACGATAAAGGATGGCAGTACTACACCAAGTGTTGCCACAAGTGATCCGAGAACGCCGCCCTGCGTCGATCCGACAAAGGTCGCCATATTGACCGCGATCGGTCCCGGCGTTGATTCCGATACCGCGATCATATTGAGCAGCTCCTCCTCGGTCAGCCAACCGAATGCAAGAGCTTTTTCACGAATCAGCGAGATCATGGCATATCCACCGCCAAAGGTAAACAAGCCGATCTCAAAGAAGGTCAAAAACAACTTTAAATAGATCATTTTGTGCCCTCCTCATTTTTCTTGCGCATCATCCCAAAGCAGTAAAATAGCAATCCTGCAAAACCGCAGATAAGGATATAGAAAATTGTGGAGAATTTTACGGAAAGCAGTGAAAAAGCCACCATACATAGCACCACTGTGGATAAGATGGAGACAGAAAAAGCAGTTTTTTTCATCTGCCTCAGCATTTTGATTCCGGCGGAGAAGATAAGATAAACAACACAGACCTGAATCCCACGGAAAGCGCAATCCACAAGTTGAAAAGACAAAAAGGCATCAAAAAACAGAGAGATTACGTAAATGATGACAAAAGACGGAATACAAATTGCAATCGTTGCAACCAATGCCCCCCAAAAACGCAGTTGCTTGTAGCCAATATAAGTAGCCGCATTGATTGCAATGGGTCCCGGTGTAGACTCCGCAATCGCCACCATGTCAAGGAATTCGTCCTTCTCCATATAGTTTTTCTTTTCAACAAATTCATGCTCAAGCAGGGCTATCATTGCATAGCCTCCGCCAAAGGTAAACAAACCTATTTTGAGCATGGTTAAAAATAAATTCCAATATTTTTTCATATAGCAAAAAATCTTGATGACACTACTGTTTCAAGCTTATTCGTTGATCACTTTTACCTGACAGACCTTCATCGCTTGCAATGCGTTTTGGTGGCTTTCGGGCGTGACGCCCGCACATCCCTTTGCATCCACGATCAGAGGAATTTCGGGAAAGAACGCCTTTACTAACAATACGTTTGAGATCACGCAGATGTCGGTGCAAAGACCGAGAAAGGTGATGCTTTCAATATTCCCCTCGTCTTTCAGCACCTCCAAAAGATCCTTTGAGCCAAAGGTAAGCTTGTCAATCGGTTCGGTGATTCTCAGGGCATCAAGCTCGGCTCTGATTTGCCAACCATAGGTATCCTTGATACAATGCGGAACGGGGAGATTTTTTCCCTCTTGGGTATTCATATAGTTTTCCGCATGTGTGTCTCGCGTAAAAAAGACCTTGCCCTCAAATTGCTCAATTGTCTGCTTGACGTAAGGAACGATCTTTACCGCCTCTGCACTTCCCAAAGCGCCGTCGATAAAATCGTTTTGCATATCTACCACAATCAAAATTTTTGACATGATCATTTACCCCTCGTTTTTATGGAAGTTTGTTATCATTATATCATAAAAAACCGATTTTGTCTATAACATAAAAAGTTTTTGAGAAAATTTTAAAAAGCCCTTGCAATTTAGAAAAAATTGTGGTATAATAACAAACGTTGTAAATATTTACGGAGAAGTACTCAAGTGGTCGAAGAGGCGTGACTCGAAATCTCGTAGGACGTTAACGCGTTGCGTGGGTTCAAATCCCACCTTCTCCGCCAACAAAAAGAGAACATTTGTCTACCGACAAATGTTCTCTTTTTGTTTATCCAAGCCGCAGGCTTGGTATATCATCGCCGCGCGAAGCGCGGTGTATATCATTAAGGGCGGCTTGCCGCCCTTGTATCTCATCACGCGCCAGCGTGCATCTTCCGGTAAAACGAATTATATGCTCTTTGAGTCGGTCGTGACGAATACGATCTATTACGGCTTTGCGTTTATTCTTTACGCGACAAACGTATGGACTCCCACTCTCACGGGTATCGCCTTACTGTTCGGTATTGGAAATGCCTTTGATAGCATCGTTTCGTTTGTAGCGTATGCCTTTCTGCTAAAAAAAGAAAAAATCAACCTTTTGAAGGTCGAATAATATCTTTTTTAGTGCCGCTTCACCTCCGTTTTCTATCACCTTTATCATTTTTGCGCGTTTTTGTTATTTTGCTCGGCAAATTGCCTATTTTTGCGCAATCTATTGACTTTTTTGGATTTTGTGATATGATAGAATAGTAGCAAAATAAAATTGCGAAAGGATGGACTATGATCTACGATATTACGCAGGAGATTTTTGGGTGCGACGTTTATCCCGGGGATATGCGTCCCGAATTCAAGCGCATTCGTTCCTTTGAAACAGGTGATATTTCCAATGCCACCGAGTTTGCAATGAACGCGCACAACGGCACACACATTGATGCCCCCTTTCACCGTCTCCCCAACAGAAAAGCAATTGACGAGCTTTCCCTCTCTGCTTGCATCGGTGAGTGCGAGG
>JAGANE010000073.1 GCA_017624395.1 Clostridia bacterium | reverse complement strand
TTTTCTTTTGACGAAAAAGGCGCAAAAGAAAAAGCTTAGCAAAAAGAAAAACGCCGAAAAACAGGTTTTTTCGCCCTCTGCGGAGGGCGAGGAGGCTTGCGCAGCCTCCACCGCGCAAGCTTTTGAAAAAGCTTGACCAAAACTTTCAGCAATCTGACGAAACCCGTTTGTTTTGTCTACAGTCTGGGCTCCCTCTGACGAGGGAGCTGTCACCGTAGGTGACTGAAGGAGAGATGTGTTTTTTTCAACTGAATGACATTGGGTATGCATGATGTCTTTCCTTTCAAAAGGAACAGGGGGAACCTTTTTCAAAGCTCCCCCCTGCGGTAATCCTCTTTATTTGCCTTATTTCTTCAATGCAATTGCCTTCTTTGCGGCTGCCACAATGGCGGCGGGCGTCAAGCCGTATTCCTCAAGAAGTGCGGGAACGTTGCCCGAATGTCCGTAGGTATCGTTCATACCCACGCGCACAACGGGAGCTGGAGCGGTGTCACAAACCACCTCTGCAACAGCGGCACCCAATGCACCAATGATATTATGCTCCTCTGCGGTAACAATGGCACCCGTATCGGCAACAGCCTTTGCGATGATGTCACGGTCGATGGGCTTAATAGTGTGGATATTGACCACACGTGCGCTGATCCCCTCGGCGGCAAGCAGCTCGCGCGCCTCCAGAGCCATAGAGACCATCAATCCCGTTGCGATCAGAGTAACGTCGGTTCCGTCGGCAAGCTGAACGCCCTTGCCAAGCTCAAACTTGTAGCTTGCGGCGTCATTGAGGACGGGAGCGGCATATCTTCCAAAACGGAGATAGAACGGACCGTTTGTGTTGATTGCGGTTTCTACCGCAGCCTTTGCCTCTACGTCGTCGCAGGGGTTGACCACGGTCATGCCGGGAATCGTGCGCATCAGCGCAATATCCTCGTTGCACTGATGGGTTGCGCCGTCCTCGCCCACGGTAATGCCCGCGTGAGTGGCGCCGATCTTAACGTTGAGATGGGGATAACCGATCGAGTTGCGAACCTGCTCAAAGGCTCTGCCTGCGGCAAACATTGCAAAGGAGGATGCAAAAACGGTTTTGCCCGTGGTTGCAATTCCTGCGGCAACGCTCATCATATTTCCCTCGGCAATTCCGCAATCAAAAAAGCGATCGGGATATGCCTTTTTAAATTTTACGGTCTTGGTCGCCTCGGCAAGGTCGGCGTCCAGAACCACGAAATCGTATTTTTCGGCAAGCTCCACAAGAGCGTTACCGTAGCTTTCACGTGTTGCGATCTTATCTGCCATATCGGTACCCTCCTTACGCATTCAGCTCGGCAACCGCAGCAGCGTACTGCTCGTCGTTGGGAGCAGCGCCGTGCCAATTGACCTTGTTTTCCATAAACGAAACGCCCTTACCCTTTACGGTCTTGGCAATGATGGCGGTGGGCTTTCCCTTTACCGTTTTTGCCTCGTTGAATGCCGCCTCAATGGCGTTGAAATCGTGACCGTCAATGGAAATGACGTGGAAGCCGAATGCCTCCAGCTTTTTATCGTGCGGTGTAGGATCCATGACCTCGGCAACAGGACCGTCGATCTGCAATCCGTTCCAGTCAATGATCACGCAGAGATTGTCCAGCTTGTAATGTGCGGCAAACATGCACGCCTCCCAAACCTGACCCTCCTCACTCTCGCCGTCTCCCACGGCGGTGTAAACACGGAACGCCTTTTTGTCCAGCTTTGCGGCAAGTGCCATGCCTGCTGCCGAGCTGATGCCAAGTCCCAAGGAGCCTGCCGACATATCGACACCGGGCGTCAGCGTCATATCGGGGTGTCCCTGCAGACGTGAGCCAAGCTTACGCAGGGTGGTCAGCTCCTCCACGGGAAAATATCCGCGGTTTGCCAGCACAGAGTAGAGCGCGGGCGCGCAATGTCCCTTGGAAAGCACAAAGCGGTCGCGGTCAGCCTTTTGGGGATCGGCAGGATCAATGTTCATTTCCTCAAAGTAGAGATACGTCATAATATCGGTGATCGAAAGCGATCCGCCGGGGTGTCCCGATTTTGCGGCGTGGGTCGCCTCAATAATGCCGAGACGAACCTTGCGAGCCGTCTCGCACAAAGCGTTCAGTTTTGCCTGTTCCATTACGGTCCTCCTGAATATGTAATATTGCTTCGACAATATTATACCGCATTTTTTACAGCTTGTCAAGGTCTATTCGGGCGGTTTGAAAGGGTGGGAGACGGTTTTTTTCCTTGACAAATCAAAAAAACGGAGATATTCATGCAAAATACGAAAAATATTTACAATACAATATCAAAAACCTATTGACTTTCGGCGCATTTTCATGTATAATTTTATATGTATGATCATGTCTTATCATTTTTGTTGGAGGATTTACTATGAAAAAGCTGCTTGCACTGATTCTTGCCGTACTGATGATCGCGGCATTTGCCGCCTGCTCGGACGAGGAAGAAAACAAAGAGGAGTTGAAGGATTACCTCGTAAACGACGTTGTTGTCGACCATGTCACCAACGATGCAGGTGAGACCTTCTATTTCGATCTGATCGATAGCGAGACGGTTGTCGTTACCGGCTATAACAGCGCAGATAAGGCTCACGCGCTGACCATTCCCGAAAAGCTGGACGGCAAAACCGTGGTTTCGATTGCGGATCAGGCATTTTACGGCTGCACCAAGATCAACGCTTTGACCATTCCCGCAACCGTAACAAAAATCGGTGCATATGCATTTGCACGTTGCGAAATGCTGACCTCCATCGTCATTCCCGACACCGTGACCACGATTGGCGAGGGCGCATTCTACGGCTGTAAGGCAGCTACCACCTTGACAATCGGCAAGGGAATTGCAACCATTGAAAAATATACCTTCTGGGGACTTACCTCCATGACCTCTGTTACCGTTCCCGCAACGGTAAAGACGGTTGCACAGGGCGCTTTCTACGGCTGCACCGCACTGACGTCTGTCACCGTGGAGGAGGGTGTTGAGGTCATCGGCGCGCAGGCATTCCAGGATTGCACCGCGCTGGCCTCCATCAAGCTTCCCGCTTCGGTCATTTCGATCGGTAATTACGCATTTGACGGCGGCAGCTTGTATCTGGAGGGAATTGAACTTCCCGCTGACACCACCTGTGCGGCTTACAAGTACGTCCACGAGGTTATGAAGCCCGAAAACAAGCCTGCTGAGGTTACTCCCGCGGCTTGACCCAAATCGGAATAAGGACAGCCCCGTGTCAATCTTACACGGGGCTGTATCAATTTGTTCGACAAAACACACCGCATATCGCGTTTTTCTGCGATGATTCCAAGCATTTGGAATACACCGTAGGTGGGAGAGGAGAGAAAAATGGCAGCCTGTCAGAATTATGAAACCGAGCAATTTGAAAATCTGAAGCAAATGTACCGTTCCAACGCGCAAAAATACGGAGACAAAACCTTTTGCCTCCAAAAGCGCGGAAGTGCGTTTGTATCCATTGGATTTTCCCAATATCAAAACGACGTTGACGCGCTTGGAACCGCGCTTTTGGCACGTGGCTTTGGCGGCAAAGCGATCATTGTCATGGGTGAAAATTGCTATGAATGGATCACGGCGTATCTGGCGGTGATCTGTGGTGTTGGCGTGATCGTCCCCGTGGATAAGGATCTCTCCCCGGCAGAGCTTTCCAACATCATTTCACGCTCGGATGCGGCGGCGGTGATCTGTTCCTCGTCCTGCCGTGAAAAGCTTTCCTCGCTTGATCCCTCCCCCACGGTCCTTTTGTTTGAGGAGCTGCGTGACGTCATACGCGAGGGAGTAGCCCTGATTGCCGCAGGTGACCGCTCTTATCTGGATGCTGTGATCGATCCCAACGCCATGAGCGCACTGCTCTTTACCTCGGGAACCACCGAGGGGATCAAGGGGGTAATGCTTTCTCACCACAATCTTTGCTTTACGCTTTCCGAAATGTGCCGTATGGTCTATATCGGAGAGAAGGACGTCTTTCTTTCCACCCTGCCCCTGCATCACGCGTATGAATCGACCTGTGGCTTTCTCTGCCCCCTTTATCGCGGTGCAACCGTGGCATTTGGCGGTGGCTTGCGCCATATTACGCGCGATATGCAAAGCGTCCGTCCCACGGTAATGCTTTGCGTTCCGCTGCTGATCGAAACGATGTATCAAAAGATCTGGACCAATATCCGCAAGCAGGAAATGGAAAAAAGCGTCAGCCGCGCCATCTCCGTTACCAACGCGCTCCCCAATGATAAAATGCGCATCACCGTAAAAAAAGGAATCTTTGCCGAGATCCACAAAAGCTTTGGCGGCAAGCTCAGGCTTTTGATCTCTGGCGGTGCCTCGGTGGATCCTTGCGTGATCAGCGGCATGCGAGACCTCGGCTTTTTAACGATTCAGGGCTACGGGCTGACCGAATGCGCCCCCATTGCCGCGCTCAATCGCGACACCTATTACAACGATTCCTCGGCAGGGCTTGCGACCCCAAACACGCTTCTTGACATTTGTGATACCAAGGACGACGGCACGGGCGAAATCCGCTTTAAGGGAGAAAACGTCATGCTTGGATATTACGGCGCACCCGATTTGACCGCGGAGGTGCTTCGTGACGGGTGGCTTTATACGGGCGACCTCGGATATATCGACGAAAATGGCTTTTTGTTTATTACGGGTCGAAAAAAGAATGTGATTGTAACCATGGGAGGAAAAAACATCTTCCCGGAAGAGCTTGAGACACTGCTGTGCAACACTCCCTATGTCAAGGAAGCCGTGGTGGTTGGATACGTCAATCAAAAAAGGAAGGATTACGACGTGGTTGCCATCATTTATCCCGACTGTGAGAGATTGGTGGAGACATACGGCACAGACGTGAGCGATGAAAAAATCAATTTGGAGATGAGCCGCGCGGTCTCCGAGATCAACGGAGCAGTGCAGCCCTATAAAAAAATTCAACGCTTTCTCGTTTCCTCCGAGCCGTTCCCCAAAAACACCTCTCACAAGATCAAGCGAGTCGGCATTGCCGAAGCCTTTGCCGAACAATATTATCGGAAATAACCGTGTTTTGAAGGTTGCGTTTTGGATTGACACCATCATGATAAAAATATCCTATGCCGCGATCCCTACCTCTCCGTATGTTCCATACGGCAGCGAGAGGCATCGCGGCTTTTTTGATTTCTTTTTCATTTTTTCCTTGATCGTTTCCTTGGTATCCATGTATACAAAAATTGCATAATTCAAACCCGAAAGTTGCAAAAACATGTCTTTTTTTGCGGATTTTTAAAAAAATACAGGCATTTTTTAAAAAAGCACTTGACATCTTCTTGCAAAGCGCATATAATAAATATAACTTTCACTTTACTTGGCGAAAGTAATTTTCGTTTTCCGGAGGAAAAAATTATGAACAGAGTTTACAATTTTTCGGCAGGACCGTCCATGCTTCCCTTGCCCGTTCTTGAGAGAGCCGCATCCGAGATGGTCTCTTACGGAGAATCGGGAATGTCCGTCATGGAAATGTCACACCGATCTCCGGACTATGAGACCATCATCAATGCTACGGAGACACTGTTGCGCAAGCTGATGAACATTCCCGACAACTACAAGGTACTGTTTTTGCAGGGCGGTGCCTCCACACAGTTTGCCGCCGTTCCGCTCAATCTGATCAAGCGCACGGGAAAGGCAGACTATATCGTTTCGGGACAGTTTTCGGGCAAAGCGTTCAAGGAGGCACAAAAGCTTGGCTATGACGTCAAATGCATTGCCACCTCCAAGGAGGATAACTTTGACCACGTTCCCGTTGTCACCAAAGATATGATCCGCCCCGATGCCGCCTATCTGCATATTTGCTTCAATAATACCATCTATGGCACCAAATATCCCTATATCCCCGATACGGGCGATATTCCGTTGGTGGCAGATATGTCCTCCTGCATCATCTCCGAACCTGTAGACGTCTCCAAATTCGGGGTGATCTACGCAGGCGCGCAAAAGAATATGGCTCCCGCAGGTCTTACGCTTGTCATTGTGCGTGAGGATCTTCTCGACTATGCCGAGGAGAAAATGCCCACCATGCTGGAGTGGAAGACCATGGCGGAAAACGGCTCGATGTACAACACGCCTCCCTGCTACACCATCTATATCGCAAAGCTGGTCTATGAGTGGATCCTCGGTCTTGGCGGACTTGACGTCATGAAGGAAATGAACGTCAAAAAAGCAAATCTCCTCTACGATTACCTCGACAGTCAGGAGTATTATATCGCACCCGTCCAAAAGGAAAGCCGCTCGATGATGAACGTTACCTTTGTTACGGGAGATGCTGACCTTGATAAAAAATTTGCATCCGAGGCAGCAAAGGCAGGACTCAAAAACCTCAAGGGGCACCGCTCGGTGGGTGGTATGAGAGCCTCGATCTACAACGCTATGCCCTATGATGGCGTGGTTGCGCTTGTGGAATTTATGAAGGAATTTGCAAAAAACAATCCAAAGAAATAAGGTGAATACCATGAAAATTCAACTCTTAAATAAAATTGCCAAGGTCGGACTTGCCGAGCTTGGAAACGCCTACACCGTAGGCGAGGAAATTCAAAACCCCGACGGCATTATGGTTCGCTCCGCCGTCATGCACGAAATGGAATTTGGCACCGACTTAAAGGCGATCGCCCGTGCGGGTGCCGGTGTCAACAATATTCCGATCGACCGTTGCTCCGAGGCCGGCATTGTGGTCTTTAACACCCCCGGTGCCAACGCAAACGGTGTCAAGGAGCTTGCGATCTGTGCCCTGCTGCTTGCCGCACGCGACGTGGTGGGCGGCATTGAATGGGCAAAATCGCTCAAGGGAAGCACCGACGTGGCAAAGCAGGTGGAGAAGGGAAAATCCAAGTTTGCGGGCAATGAGCTAAAGGGCAAAACGCTTGGCGTCATCGGCTTGGGTGCCATTGGAGGTATGATCGCAAACACCGCGATCTCTCTTGGCATGAAGGTCATCGGCTGTGACCCCTTCCTTTCGGTAGAGGGTGCATGGAACCTTGACCGCAACGTCGTCCGCGCCGCAACCTATGACGAGATCTTTGCCAATGCCGATTATATCACCCTGCACGTCCCCGCAACCAAGGAGACCAAAAATATGATCTGCACCGCAAACATTGCCAAAATGAAGGACGGCGTCAAGATCATCAACCTTTCCCGTGCCGATCTTGTTTCAGCCCCCGACCTCAAAACGGCAATGGCGGACGGAAACGTCTCGGCTTACGTCACCGACTTCCCCACCGAGGAAATTTTGGAGATCCCCGGCGTGGTCGCCATTCCCCATCTTGGCGCCTCCACCGAGGAATCCGAGGAGAACTGTGCCGTGATGGCAGCGCGCGAGCTTGACGACTACCTGACCAACGGAAATATCAAAAACAGCGTCAACTTCCCCAACGTCGAAATGCCACGCTCGGGTGCATCTCGCATCTGCGTGCTGCACGCCAACGTGCCTGCGGTCATCACTAAGGTAACCGCCGCCATCTCCGACGAAGGACTGAACATTGAAAACATGACCAATAAGTCCAAGGGAGATAACGCCTACACGATGGTGGATGTTTCCTCGGCTCCCTCCGACGCCGCCATCAAGCACATCGCCTCTCTGGAAGGCATTTACCGCGTCCGAGTGGTTTGATAAATAACGATCCCATAAAAAAGTGGCTGTCTCAATTGCGAAAAAGCAATTGAGACAGCCACTTTTAACTCTTCAGGCAAAAATTTGGAAAACCCTTTTGTAAAACATCAAAACCTGAACTTCTGACAATCACAAGGTAAGTCTTAGAGTCATACAACCTGCAGTTGTACAAAAAACAAATCATAATTTCTTGATTGACATCTACGGATGTGGTATAATATAGAAAAACAAGGAGGTGCTATGAAGTTATGGGAGAAAGAATTTATAGGATCAGAACAGAGGCGGGGCTGACGCAAGCACAGTTTTCCGAAATATTTGGAGTTTCTCAGCAATCGGTTCAAAAATGGGAAAGCGGACAGGCAACACCCGATCTTGATAAAATCATCTTAATATCAAAATATTTTGATGTTTCTCTCGATGCCCTGATCCTTGGGAATGACAATCGTGTTGTTGAAGAAACGAAACAAAACAAAGCAGTTAAGCCGCAGTATCAAAATATGCACGATTGGGAGTTTTATTCCTCCAATCTGTTGATTGAATATCAGCAATCTTTAGAGGAGGGCTTGGAGCTTGAAAAATACAAGGATGTTTTTTCTTCCGTCTCCCGACTTCCAAAGGGTGAGATCAAGAAAAAACTTGGTGATATATTGTTTGAAGTTGTCACATCGGCAAATCAGCGGGAAAAATATGCATATGTGGAACCGTCGGAGCTTGAAAAAATAAAGAGCTTGCGAAAGAAAAATATTGGTTTGTCGGCATATTCTTTGGATGCTTTGGAGAATAAGCTTCACGGTGCATGGATGGGACGTGTTTGCGGGTGTATGCTCGGTAAAACGGTAGAGGGAATTCGAACCGATGAGCTTATTCCTTTCCTGAAGGAGACCAATAACTATCCCATGCAAAGATATATTTATCAAAGCGATTTAACCGATAAAATCATCGGTAAATATAAATTCGGTTTTTCAGGAAGATGTTATGCCGACAAGATTGACGGTATGCCTGTGGACGATGATACGAACTATGTCGTGCTTGCGCAAATGATCATTGAAAAGTATGGAAAAGACTTTACTCCGTACGATGTTTCCAAGGCTTGGTTGAGGTATCAAAGCAAGGATGCATATTGCACTGCTGAGAGAGTCGCTTTTTGCAATTTTGTCAAAGGCTATACTCCGCCGGAGTCAGCGGTTTACAAAAACCCGTATCGCGAATGGATCGGCGCACAGATCAGGGGAGACTATTTTGGATACATCAATCCCGGCAATCCCGAGCTGGCGGCAGAAATGGCGTGGAGAGATGCCTCAATTTCTCATGTTAAAAACGGTATTTACGGAGAAATGCTTGTGGCTGCCATGTTGGCTGTTGCGGCAACCACCAATGATCTTGAAAAAATTCTCCTTGGCGGTCTTGCGGAAATTCCGTACACCTCACGGTTGTACAAGGATGTTACAGCAATATATCATGCTTTCAAAAACGGAGTATCGCAAAAGGAATGCTTTGGAATGATCCACAACAAGTGGAACGAGCATAGCTCACATGATTGGTGTCATACGATCTCCAATGCAATGATCGTGACTGCATCCTTGTTATACGGTCGCGGGGATTTTGGAAAATCAATATGTATGGCAGTAGAAGCAGGCTTTGATACGGATTGCAATGGCGCAACCGTTGGTTCGGTGCTCGGAATGGCAAACGGAATCGAAAGTATTTCGGAGTATTGGAGAAATCCGATCAACGATACCCTTCACACCTCTATATTTGGTGTGGGCACCGTAAAAATTACCGATTGCGTAAAGCTAACGATGGCACACATTACAAAAGCTTGAGCTTTCATTTTGACCTCTAACCACACAGTCATGACCACCCGCTGAGCGGGTGGTTTTCGGAAGCCAAAAAGAAGCACCGCGTGATTTTCATGCGGTGCTTTTTGATTGTAGAACGCCCTTTTTTACAATTCCTATACCCTATCAATTGCCACGGATAAGGCGGCAATATCACCAATAGCATCTCCCAATGCGGCAGGAACGATCTGGCATATTTTGCGTGATGGCGCCAATGCCTCCGATTGGATCACCTTTTCCATCGTTTTCCGAAACAAAGCTTCACTGCGCGCAAATACACTGCCGATCACGATCCGTTCGGGATTGAAAATATCAATCAGATAGGAAAGTCCCATTCCAAGCTTTTCTGCACTGACACGGTAAATTTCCTGCGCCAAAGTGTCCCCTTGCTTTGCCGCATCGGCAATCGTTTTTGCGGTGACCGTATCCAGCTCGGAGAGATCCTTGACCATAGAGACCGTTTCTCCGTGCTCATAAGCAGTTTTAATCATTTGCTTGCCTAATTCGGCAATGCCACCGCCACTGCAAAAGCCCTCGAATGAGCCGTGCTTGCCGTATCCCAAGGGTCCCGTCTCAGTCAATCGAATATGTCCAACCTCCCCCGCCGTGCCGCAAGCACCGCTGTAAAGCCGACCGTTTAAGATCAGTCCTGCCCCCAAGCCGGTTCCAAAGGTGAGAAAGATCATATGCTCGGTTCCCTTACCCGCACCGTATTTCCATTCCGCCAACGCGCAGGCATCGGCATCGTTACACAGCCGTGCGGAAACACCAAAACGCTCGGTCAGCATATCGGTGATTGGAATATCATCCCAACCAGGCAGATTGGGCGGGGATTGAATGATCCCCCGTTTTGCATCCAAGGGGCCGCCGCAGGAAATACCGATGCGCTCACACGCGCCCATGCTCTCCACAGCATCAAAAATATTCTTTAAGGTTTCTTGTACGTTGGTGGTAAGAAACCGCTCTTTTTTTAGAATCTCGCCCTTTTCGTTGCCCAATACCACGGCGCATTTGGTACCGCCGATGTCAATTCCGATATAATTCATGCGTCTGCTCCGTCCTCAAAAAAAGCATTTTCCAAAGCGATACAGATCGCGTGATAGATCGGAAGATGCAATTCCTGCACCTTGTAGGTCTCCTTTTCGGGAACGGCAATCACCACGTCGGAGCAAGCGCTCATTTTTCCGCCACCTTGACCTGTAAGGGCAATCACCTTCATCCCCTTTGCGCGCGCCACCTCGGCTGCGTAGATCACGTTTTCGGAGTTTCCCGACGTCGTGATGCCGATCAAAACGTCTCCCCCGTTTCCCTGCCCCCAAACCTGTTGTGCAAAGTTTAGCACGGGGGCAACGTCGTTTGCATAGGCAGTTTGAAGTGATACTTCATTCACAAGCGAGATCGCAGGCAACGCGCCCTGCAAATTTTGATAAAGGAACTCCCCGTGTGCGCTGACACGGCAAAGCTGTTCTTTCATTTGGGGCGGAAGCCTTCTTTGCTTGACAAAGCCCTTCATCAATTCTCCCACGATATGTAAGGAATCCGCCGCACTGCCGCCGTTTCCGCAAACCAAAAGCTTTCCACCCTTTTGGTAACAGTCAATCAAAATCGCAATCGCTTCCGCAATCTCGTTTTCACAGACACCGAGAACGGGAAAACGCTCTAACAAATAAGTTACTTCTTTCATAGGTTCTCCTTATTGAAATCAAATTTTGTCCTATCGGATCTCTCACGGTGCCAGAGTAACAACATCTTTGCCATCTTGTTGCAAGCCGTATTGCCTTAGGATTTGGCAATACCATTCAAAATTAATGGGCGGATAGCCGCAAAGATAATGATTCATGCCGCTCCTTCCGTTTTCTTCCCACGTAAAGATCAAAACCTGATGCGAGGAATAATAGATTGGCAGGGTAGCAATCTGCGTTGTTGCATTGGCACGGGCATCAAAGCTCTTTTCCAAAAGCAGCTTGCCGCTTTCCGCATCACGCACACAAAAATGACCGCAACGGCTTTCCAAAGTATCGTTGCAGGCGTAGATCGGCAATTTCCAATCCTTGATCTCTCCCGCAATGATCGCAAAGGGTGCCTGTGCGCGCTTGATATAACTGTAGGCTAATTTTTTTGTAAAATAATAATCCACCACAGCATCCGACATCTGCGGCCATCCGTCCAAAAGATTCCACCAGATAATTCCTGTTTTTTGAGGCCTGCCAACGCGCATTCTTTCAATAAAATATTTTTTTGCCTCGGCTTGTGATATCTGCGATGCAAGAACGTAGTCCTCGGGGGCTTTGGGAAGTGCTCCAAACAGCTGGATCACCTGTTTTTCCATCAGCAGCACGCGGCTATCATTGCCCTCCTGATCGCTGGAATGCAGGATCCATTCGGGGTTGTTTTGATAGGGCCATACCCGTTCGGGTGTAATAAACCGCTTGATGGATTCCAAGGACGGACATCCGTGATAGCCCGTTTCACTGACAAAATGCGCCTTGCTGTTTTTATAATAATCACTTTTGAAATAATCTCGCGCCCCCCAAAGATGATCCTCAGGAGAGGAGATGCCCATTTCCTTGATCCTGTTGTGATATTCACCGGAAACATACGGAGAGCTTGCAAGATAAGGTCTGCCGATGTCGTTTAATTTTACCACGTTTGGAAGAAGCTCCCGCGTCAGCCTGTTTTGCGAGGGGTCTCCGATGCGACGGTAATTGTGATCGGTCTCATTGTCTCCCGACCAAAGAATGATGGACGGATGATTGCGAAGCTTGCGAATAACCGCCGTTGCCTCCTTGGAAATCAGCGCTTGAAAGCGTTCATTTTCGGGATAAATGCGGCACGCCATGGAAAAGTCCTGCCAAACCATAATGCCGTTGCGGTCACAAAAATCAAAAAATGCATGATCCTCGTAAACATTACCGCCCCAACAACGCAAAATATTGCACCCGATATCCTTGACCAGAGCCAAAGCTCTTTCGTATCGCTGTGCATCACGGGAATGAAAGGCATCAAGCGGCACCCAGTTTGAGCCTTTGCACATGATCTCAATACCGTTGATCAAAAAACGAAAGCATCCATGCTCTCCATCTGTCACGTCTGTTCGTTCAAGAACAACACTTCGCAAGCCAAAGCTGTCTTTTTTTTCATGGATTAGCCTGCCGTCCTTAAAAATCTGAGCCGTGACCTCGTACACGTTGGGCGTTCCGTATCCATAAGGCATCCATTGCTTGGGATTTTGGATGTTCAAATTGCAGACCGCCGCCTTGACGCCATTGACCAAAACATGTTCTTCAAAGCTACTGTCACCTCCGCAAGAGCCCTTGAATACCACCTCTACGTTTTTTAGATCCTTCCACCTGCATTTCAACTCGTACATTGCGGTACATGACAGCTCCTTGGTATGAAAAAACAGCTGTGAAAAATAGATCTCATCCCGCACCTCCAAGCGGACACCGCGCCAAAGACCCGCAGTTACGGCTCGGGGCATAATATCCCAACCGTAGGTATGCGGTGCGCGTCGAATGGACGTCTGTATCACTGCATTATTCCAGGAAGGAAATCCATGGATCGTCAGATCCTCATAATGCGCGGCAACCACAGCAGAATGCAAATGCACGCACAACATGTTTTCTCCTTCACAAAGATAGGCTCCCACCTCAAATTCATGGGCGATCATCATATTTTCACTACTTCCGATATGCTGCCCGTTGAGATAGTAATCCGCCAGACAATCCACACCCTCAAAAACAAGAAAAACATTTTCTCGCTCCTCGGGAGCTGTAAAGCAGCGTTCATACCACCACTCATACCCCTCAAACTGCTCGGTGCTTCGAATATTCTCCCCCATAAACAGATCCTTTGGCAGGTATCCGTTTTGGGATAAATCAAGTGCAATGCTGCCGGGAACCTCTGCAGACATCGTGATGACTGTCTGCCGATCAGACTCCTGCTCACGTCCGCGCAGCTGCCAGGTGCCATTCAAAGAAATGGTTTTCATATACATCCCCCCATGATAAAAAGTTTGATTGGATCATTTTTTCTTTATTATAACTCTTTTCAATTCTGAAATCTATTGAAATAAACAGAAAAATATCTTGTTTTTTCGGATTTTTATTTACAAACCTTAATTTTTTGTGTATAATA